>DASUYI010000502.1:0-3145 GCA_036377475.1 Steroidobacteraceae bacterium
ACCCCGCCCGGGAGGCCGCAAGGCTATGGAGCCGATGGCGCGAAGCCAAGGAGCGCCTGCGCGAAGCCGAATGCTGACTGCCGCGGCGCGACCGGGCGGATCGCCGTGTACGATCATCGTCGCACGCTTCCCGCCGGGATCGCCTCGCCATGAACTCGCACGCACGACCGCGCACCGTCGTCCTCGTCGCCCTGCTCGCGTCGACCGTCGGGGCCTGTCAACGTTCGCCGCCGCCGGACTCCGCCAGCACGCAGCCACCGCACGTCCCGGTGCCGGCCCCGACGCCTGCAACGCCCGCGTCGACGCACGAGACGCCGCCCGCAGGCGTGCTGCTTGCGCACGTCTGGCAGTGCGACGACGGGGCGACGCGCACCGTGCGCAATCTGTATCGCGAGCGCGCGATCGTCGGGGACTTCGATAGGGGCGGCCCGCAGCGACTCGACCAGGTCGCGAGTGCGTCGGGCGTCCGTCATGCGAATCCGACGGGATCGATCGTCTTCTGGACCAGGGACCGCACGGCGACGCTCGAGCGCCACGGATCGCCGCCGGTCGGGTGCGCGGAGGTGCGCGCCGCGTCGCTGCGCGAAGATGCGCGCGTGCGGGGCGTGCTGTTTCGCGCACTCGGCAACGAACCCGGCTGGATCCTCGAGGTCGGGCCCGGCGGGCGCCTCGACTGGACGACCAGCTACGGCCAGGATCGTTACACGTTCGAAGGCGCGATCGAAGGCACGGGCGGTGACGCCTCTAGCCGCACGTTCATCGCGTCGAACGCGTCGCAGTCGATCACCGTGACCGTGCGTGCAGAACCGTGCACCGACGACGCGGGCCTGGCCTACGAGCACAGCGCATCGATCGACTTCGCCGGCGGGACGCTGCGAGGCTGCGCGGTCAGGCTCAACTGAGCGGCGGGGCCGCGGGCGCCGCCGGCGTGCCGGGCAACGATTCGTCCGGCAGTGGAATGCGTTCGGGATCGCCCGGCACCGGCGAAAAGCGCTGCTCACGCCACTGCTGCTTGGCAGCCTCGATGCGCTCGCGCGAACTCGAGACGAAGTTCCACCAGATGTGGCGCGGACCGTCGAGCGGCGCGCCGCCGGCGATCATGACGCGCGTGTCCGCGAGCGTGGCGGCGATCCGGGCCGCGCGCGCTCCGCGCTCGAGCACGACGAGCTGGCCCTCGTGGAAATTCTCGCCGTCGACGTCCACCGCGCCCTGCGAGACGTAGATCGCACGCTGTTCGTGTTCGTCGTCGAGCATGCACGCCGCTCCGGCGACCGCGAACATCGCATCGACGTAGAGCGTCGGTGACAGCACGTGCACCGGGGAACGTCGGCCGAACGCCGTACCTGCGATCACGGTGAGCCGCACGCCGTCCTGCTCCACGCGCGGCAGGCTGGCCGCCGGATGGTGCTCGAACGACGGTTCGATCTCCTCGTGCGCGCGCGGCAACGCCACCCAGGTCTGGATCCCGTGCGCGCGCGTGCGGCCGTCAGGCCCGCGCACCTCGTCCGGCGTGCGCTCGGAGTGCGCGATGCCGCGCCCGGCGATCATCCAGTTGACGTCGCCTGGGCGAATCACTTGCGCGGTTCCCAGGCTGTCGCGGTGCAGGAAGGCGCCCTCGTAAAGGAACGTCACCGTCGCGAGGCCGATGTGCGGGTGAGGCCGTACGTTGACGCCCTGGCCCGGTCCGAAATCGGCTGGGCCCATGTGATCCCAGAAGATGAACGGGCCGACCGTCTGCAATTCCGGCGCAGGCAGCAGGCGTCGCACGGCGAAATCGCCGAGGTCGCGGGGGCGGGGCTCGAGAACCCGATGAACTGCGTTCATCGCGGAAGTGTCCGGTGGTCAGTGTCCAGTGTCCAGTAGGAAGGCGCTGTGCCGCCGCGCCGACGCAGTCGGCTTCCGACTAACCGCTAGACACTAGACACCAGACACCAGACACTGTCCTCGGGCTCATTTGAGCCCGAGGACCTGCTTGCCCTGCTCGAACGTCACGTCCACCGGGATGCTGCGCGCGGCGAGACGCGCGAGATCGGACTGAAGCTGCGGGCGGATGTTGCCCAGGTCCTGGGTGACCTTCGCCACCCCGGCGTAGTCGCCATCGCCCTGCAGCTTCAGGATCAGGCCCGAGAGCTCGTCCATCGCCTGGCGCATCTTCGCCATGTCCACGCGGTACCGGCCGCTCGCCGCGTCGCGCGTGAAGGCGCCGCGGTCCGCGAAGAAGTTGAAGCGCAGCATGTTGGCTTGCCCGTGTGCCGAGCCTGCGCCGAAGCGCACGGAGCGGAAGATCCCGGTCAGGAACGTGACGTAATAATCCTCGAGCGCGCCCGTCACCTCGCCCTTCTCGTGCAGCCTGGTGATCATGTAAAGGCCGAGCACGTCGGCCTTGCCTTCCTCGAGACCGCTGCCGAGTTCCTTGAGCGCGTCGCGCACCGTGCCCTTGCCGTCGATCGTGTTCTTGATCCCGAGGCCGTGCGCGACCTCGTGGAACATGGTGTCGCCGAAGAACGCGTCGAACGTGACGTGCCGGCGCTGGTCCGGCGCGATCAACTCGTCGGCGATCGGCAGCATGATCTTGTCGAACTTCGCGCGCATCGCGTTCTTGAGCTGCAGGCGCCGCGTGCCCTTCTCGAGCTGCACCTGCTCGTCGTTCGGCAGGTTGATCGCGATGGTCTTCGACCCCGCGTTGCAGTCGCCGGCGTAATAGAGCACGTCGTAGGCGTTGAGGTCGGAGTCCGTGCCCGGCTGCTCGGCCTTGTACGCGTCGGGCACCGGCAACCCGCGCTGCAGCTCGGGCAGCATCGCGGCGTAGCGCGCGAGCCGCCGGCTCCACTCCATGTCCTTGACCAGCACGTAGGCTTCGTACGCGGCCTTGTAGCCGAACAGCCGGTCCTCATAGGTCTCGATCGGTCCGATCACGACGTCGATGCGATTGTTTTTCATGTCGAGCCAGGCGCGATCGCTGTCGCGATACTGGTCGGTGCGCAGCGCCTGGGCGCGCGCCTGCAGGTAGGCCTTCAATCCCGCGTCTTCGGCGAGCCCGGCGGCCTGCTCGACCAGCGCGGCGGCGCGGGTCACGCCGTCCCTGTACTCCTCGTGATACGGCACGACCCGCAGGGCACCCCTGGCATCACGCCGCAGCACGGTG
>DASUYI010000503.1:0-7450 GCA_036377475.1 Steroidobacteraceae bacterium
GGCTGCGTCGCCGTCACCGCGCGCATGGCTGCACGAAGCCGACATCGTGATCGCGGGCAGTGGCGCAGCGGCCCTGACCGCGGCCGCGTTCGCGCAGTCGCTGGGCGAGCGTGTGCTCGTGCTCGAGAAGGGCCCGATCACCGGCGGGACGACCCGCAAGTCCGGCGGCGTGTTCTGGATCCCGAACCACCACTGGCTGCGCCAGCAGGGCGTCGACGACCGCAAGGCGGATTGCCTGCAGTACTTGTGTCGCATGGCGTACTCGGAACGTTACCGGCCGCACAGCCCGACGCTCGGCCTCGACCCGCCGGCCTATGCGCTGCTCGAGGCGTTCTACGACCACGGCTACCGGATGGTCGATCGGTTGCGCGAGCTGCACGCGCTGAACATCGCGCCGTTCAACATGTGGCACCTCCAGCGTCCCGAACCGGACTACCAGGACCACCTGCCGGAGGACCGCGTATCGAAGGGACGTTCGCTCGCGGTCAGGAAGGCCGACGGCACCGACGGCAGCGGCGCCGATTACATCGACCAGCTCGTCGCGTACCTCGAGGGCCAGGGCGTGCCGATCCTGACCGACCACCGCGTCGTCGGGCTCGTGCGCAACGCGCGCAACGAGGTCACGGGTGTCGAGGTGGATGCGGACGAAGGCAGGATCGCGGTACGGGCGCGCAAGGCAGTGATCTTCGGTACCGGTGGCTACGCACACAATCTCGACTATGTGCGCGAGCACCAGCGCATCTTTCTCTACGGTTCCTGCGCCGTGCCGATGGCCACGGGCGACTTCATCGGCATTGCCGGTGCCGTCGGTGCGCGCATGGGCGCGCTGCACACCGCATGGCGCAGCCAGGCGCTCGTGGAGCTCGCGGTCCGGAATCGCAGCCTGGCGCGCTGCGTGGACATGCCACCCGGCGACTCGATGTTCATCGTCAACACGCACGGCCTGCGCGTCGTCAACGAGAAGCGCAACTACAACGACCGCAGCGAAGTCCACCTCACGTACGACCCGAACAACGGCAACTTCACGAACCAGCTGCTGTTCATCGTCTACGACCAGCGCACCGCCGAGCTCTATGCCGGCAGCGACCCGCTGCCGAGCACGCCGACCGGCGCCTCGTACGTGATCGCCGGTGCGACGCTCGCCGAACTCGCGACCAGCATCGGCTCGCGTCTCGAGACGCTCCGCGCGCACATCGGCACGGTGCAGCTGGCCCCGGACTTCGCCACGAACCTCGCGGGCACATTCCGGCGTTTCAACGACTACGCCCGCAAGGGCGTCGACCCGGAGTTCAACCGCGGCGCGACCGAGTACGACCGCAACTGGGGCCCGCTGTTCCAGCCGCCGCGCACGGACACGCGCTGGGCCGCGCGCAGCGACATGCCCAACCCGGCCATGTACCCGCTGCAGCCGAACGGCCCGTATTACGCGTTGATCGTCGGTCCCGGCGCACTCGACACGAGCGGCGGCCCCGCGATCGACGCGCGGGCGCGCGTCGTCGACACCGCGGGCAAGCCGATTCCCGGGCTGTACGGCGCGGGCAACTGCATCGCGAGCCCTTCGCGCGAAGCGTACTTCGGTGCGGGCGGCACGATCGGGCCGGCGATGACTTTCGGTTACATCGCTGCGCTCAACGCGCACGAAGAGCCGGTGAAGGAGCCTTGAGCGGCGATGCGCGCAGGGGCGGTCATGCTTGTGTCGCTGGCGGCGTGGTCCGGCGTCGGTGCACACGCGGACGCGCCGAGTTTTGCCGCGCACGTGTTGCCGCTGCTCAAGAGCCGCTGCCTGGTCTGCCACATGCCCGGTGCGGAATCGGGCGAGCTGTCGCTGCATCCGAAGGCGGCGTACGCGAACCTCGTCGGCGCCAGCGCCACGCAGGGCCCGTGGCTGCGAGTCGCGCCCGGCAAACCCGACGAGAGCTACCTGTACCTCAAGGTCACGGGCCGGCACCTCGGTGCGGGCGGCAGCGGCGAGCGCATGCCGTTCAACGAAGCGCCGCTGACGACCGAGCAGGTCGACCTCCTGCGGCTCTGGATCGAGACGGGGGCCAATCCCTGATGCGGTACGCCGAACTCGCGGGCAAGGTCGTCGTCGTGACCGGCGGCAACTCCGGCATGGGCCGCGGCATCGCCGAAGCCTTCCTCGCGCAGGGGGCGAAGGTCATCGTCGGCGACGTGAACGGGACGCCGGTGCCGGAAGTGCTCTTCCACCGCACCGACGTGTCGCAACCGGAGCAGGTCCGCGCGCTGGTCAACCGCGCGACCGAGTCGTTCGGCCGCCTCGACGTGCTGGTCAACAACGCAGGCATCAATGGCGCACTGGTGCCGCTCGCCGAGCAGCCCGAAACCAGCATCGACGCCGTGCTTGGGGTGAACCTGAAGGGTGTGATCTACGGCCTCAAGTGCGGCCTGCTCGTCATGAGCCGGCAGCGCGGCGGCGTGATCGTCAACATTGCATCGGTGCAGGGCATGCGCCCGATCTATGCGGGCGCGTCGATCTACGCCGCGAGCAAGGCGGCCGTCGTGTCGCTGACTCGCTCGGCAGCGCACGAATACGGCGAGTACGGCATCCGCGTCGTCGCTCTCGCGCCCGGCCCGATCGACACGCCCATGCTGCGCGCCGCCGACCCGCGTGGCGCGATCGTCGATGCCGTGCCATTGCATCGCATCGGAACCCCGAACGACGTCGCCGCCGCGGTCGTCTGGCTCGCGAGCGACGCGGCCAGTTACGTGTCGGGCGTCCTGTTGCCCGTCGACGGCGCGTTCATGGCCGCTTAGACCGACGAAGCCGGGACATTCGAAATGACGTCATCCATCGTCCGAGAGGAACCCCCATGGCTCGCCCCATGAGTCTGCCACCCGAGATCACCGATTACCCGCTCACCGCGCAGACCCGGGCGTTCCTGTCCGACACACCGTTCGGGCACGTGATCGACGGGCGCATGGTGCCGTCGCGCACCGGCGCCACGCTGCCGGTGATCGAGCCCGCCACCGGCCTGGAATTCGCACGCGTCGCCTCCGGCGACCGCGACGACGTCGACGCGGCCGTGCGTTCCGCGCGCACGGCGTTCGACGACGGTCGCTGGCGCCGGCTCGCGCCGGCGCAGCGCGAGCGGTGCCTGCGTCGGCTGGCGCAGCTGCTCGACGCGCAGCGCGAGTTGCTGAGCGACCTCGACGTGCTCGAAGGCGGCGTGCTGCGCGGCTATTCGGGCTTCATGGTCCAGCTCGGCATCGACATCGTCGAGTACTACGCCGGCTGGCCGACCAAGATGGACGGCTCGTTGCCCGCGAGTGCCCCGGACCTCGTCGTACAGGTCACGCGCGAACCGATCGGCGTCGTCGGGGTGATCCTGCCCTGGAACGGGCCGTCCGCCGTGCCGCTCGGCGTCGTGCCGGCGCTGGCCTGCGGCAACTCCGTCGTGCTCAAACCGTCCGAGGAGACTCCGCTGACGGGCGTGCTGCTCGCGCGGCTCTGTGTCGAAGCCGGCATCCCGCCGGGGGTTTTCAACGTGGTCCAAGGCCTCGGCGAGGTGGCAGGCGCCGCGCTGGTGGAACACCCGCTGGTTGACGCGATCAGCTTCACGGGGTCGGTCGAGACCGGACGGCGCGTCCAGGTCGCGGCGGCCACACGCCTGAAGCGCGTCTCGCTTGAGCTCGGCGGCAAGAGCCCGCAACTCGTCTTTGCCGACGCGGATCTCGACGCCGCGACGGCGACGTGCGCCGCGGCCGTGTGGGGACACGCGGGCCAGGTCTGCGTCGCCGGAACGCGCGTGCTGGTCGAGCGCCGCATCCACGAGGAGTTCGTGCAGCGCATGGTCGAGGCCTCGCGCAACCTGCGCATCGGCTCGGGGTTCGATCCGCAGAGCCAGCTCGGTCCACTGATCTCGCAGGCACAACTCGAACGCGTCAGCCGGTACGTCGCCATCGGTCGCGACGAAGGCGCCACGGTCGCGCTCGGTGGCGCGCGCCACGGCAGTCGCGGCTACTTCCACCAGCCGACGATCTTCACGGGCGTGCGCAACGACATGCGGATCGCGCGCGAGGAGATCTTCGGGCCGGTGATGGCGGTCATGCCGTTCGACACCGAAGACCATGCATACGCGATCGCGAACGACACCGAGTACGGCCTGGCCGCCGGTGTGTGGACGCGCGACCTGGCGCGCGCGCACCGGGCGTCGCAGCGGCTCGACGCCGGCACCGTGTGGGTCAACACGTACCTCCGGGTCGATCCGGGCGTACCCTATGGCGGCGTGAAGCAGTCCGGGTTCGGGCGCTCGCTCGGTGCGGCCTCGATCGAGGAACTCACGCGTCTCAAGAGCGTCTGGCTGAACATCGCGTGAACGACATGGACACCGACGTGCTCGAGCGAGTCGACGAGATGTACGCGGTACGGCTCGGGCTCTGCCGGCGCATGGTCGAGCATGCGCGCAACGGCACGACCGACCTCGCCCCCGGCGTCATGTTCAACGACGTCGCGGCCTACACCGATGCGCAGCGTTTCGAGCTCGAGTGCCGGGGATTGTTCCGCGACCTGCCGCAGGTGGTCTGCTTTTCGTCGGACCTGCCGGAACCGGGCAGCTTCCGCACCTTCGACGAGACCGGCGTCCCGCTCGTGGTGGTGCGCGGGCAGGATGGGCACGTGCGCGCGTTCCTCAACGTCTGCACGCACCGCGGCGCGCGGCTCGTGCGCGAACCGCAGGGCAGGGCGCGGGGCTTCACGTGCCGGTTCCACGGCTGGACGTTCGACGCTGCGGGACGCGCGAAGGTGCTGCCGCAGGAGAAGCACTTCTGCGGCGCGGTCGACGACCGCAAGCAGCTGGTGCCGTGCCCGGCCGCCGAACGTCACGGCCTGGTGTTCGTCCGTGCGGTGCCGCACGCAGTGATCGACCTCGACGACTGGCTCGGGCCGTTCGGGCCCGAACTCGCGCGACTCGATCTCGCCCAGGCGCGCCGGGTCTGCGAGCGCGAACTCGTGGTCACCTGCAACTGGAAGTACGCGCTCGACACGTATTTCGAGAATTATCACTTCGCCTCGCTGCACAAGACGAGCCTGTTCCCGCTGTTCCCGAACAACATGTCGCTGTACGACACCTGGGGCCCGCACCACCGGCTCGTGTTCCCGTCACGCGCGGTCTGGGACTGGGTGAACCTCCCCGAGGCCGAGTGGCTGGTGGACACGATCGGCACGCCGTATTTCGTGTTCCCCAACACGATCGTCTACGCCGGCTCGCTGCGGCCGGACCAGGCTTCCCTCACCTGTTTCCAGCTCTATCCGCGCGCGGTCGGTGAGACCGTGACGAAGATGTCGATCTATGCGCCCAAGGGCGTGGACACCGCGGAGAACCGCGCCGAGATCGAGCAGGCGTTCGACGGCATCGTGGGGCTGGTGCGCGACGAGGACTATTCCGTCACCGGCGAGAGCTGGCGCAACCTGCAGCACCTGCCTGCCGGTTCGCGCATGGTCTACGGGCGCCAGGAGCTCGCGCTGCAGAACCTGCACCGCTGGATCGCGCGGACGCTCGACCTGCCGGCGCCGGAGGTGGTAGCGCCGCCCGTCTCAGGCGACTGACAGGACCGCCTGCGCACCGGCGCGATACGCGCGCGGCGAACGGCCGAAGCGCGCGGTGAAGCGCCGGCTGAAATGCGAGAGGTCCTGGAAGCCGAGCGAAAACGCGATCTCGGAGATCGTGCGGCACTGCACGCCAGGGTCGCCCAGCATCTGGCTGGCGCGCTGAAGCCGCTGCTCCAGCACGAAGCGACCGAGTGTCGTGTCGGCGGCATTCATCACCATGAACAGATAGCTGCGCGAAATGCCCAGCGCAGCCGCGATCGATTCGGCGCAGAGGTCCGGATCAGTCAGGTGCTCCTCGACGTAGGCCCGTACCCGGAGAAAGTGCGCCTTTATCGAGCGCGAGTCGATCTGCGCGCAGGGCGAGCGTTGCCGGAAGCAGGCACCGATCAGGTGGATCATCGCCATGGCGAGGTCGTTGTAGACTGGTCCGCCGAGCCCGGCGTGCGACTTCCAATAAGCCGTGAGGCAGTCGCGCAGCAACGCCGACGAACCGTCGGTCGTTGGCATTGGCAGCAGGCACCACTCGTCGAGTTCCGCATAATGCAGGCGCAACATCGGCGCCGGAATCGAAACTGCCAGCGAGTGCCCCGGTGTCTCCTGCTGCGTTTCGAGCGCATGGTCTGCATTGAGCAGCACGAGGTCACCCGAGCGTGCGACCACGTTGCGCTTGCCGCGCAAGTGCACTACGCCGTCCTCGACGACCATCAGCACGTACGCGTTGCGTTCCTCGCCGCGCTTCGCGCGGAGCTTGCCGCCCGCGAACGAATTGCCGACATGGGTGCGCGACAGTCGCAGTGCGCCGATGCGGCCGGCGGCCGCCGCACTGTGGAATGCGTCCGGCGCCTGCACGCTGTGCACGACGTAGGGAAAGAAGTTCGCGGTGATCGCGGACTGGAACCCGCGGACACCGCCCGGGATCACGGACATCGTGGGCGCGATGCCGGCCTGCTGTACGTCACCCACCTGCTGGTCCTCCACGACAGTCGGCCTGGCCACGGATCGACCGACGAGTCGGTTGTCTAAACTCCTCACGCGGATCTGTCAACCATGCCGCGTGCTGCGCGCGCGGCCAGGCACGGGTTTGACCCAGAGTTCAAAGCGATTGGCCCGAGCCACTCAAGACCTGGCCGCGGCGCCTGCCGAAGAATCGGTGGCCAAGGGCGTGTCGCCCGGATCACGCACTTCCGCACTCGCCGCACGCAGGTCGCATGTCACTACAGAGTTTCGCTTGTTCGTGGTCGGCCTCGCTCGCCCTGGCGCTCGGCGCAACGGCGGAGGCCGCGCAGCTGGGCGAGGTCCGGCCCGTCACCGACGCGATGCTCGCCGCCCCAGCGGGTGCGAGTTGGCTCGGCTACCGCGGCAATCTCGCGAACTGGGGGTTCAGCAGCCTCGACCAGGTCGACGCGTCCAACGTCGCGCGGCTGACGCTCGCGTGGTCGTGGCCACTCGATCCGGGCATCAACGAGACCACGCCACTCGCTCACGACGGCGTGCTTTACGTCGTCAACCCCGGTGGTGCCATCCAGGCGCTCGACGGACGCAGCGGCGACATGATCTGGGAATATCGCCGCAAGCTGCCCGCCGACATCGTCGGCGGCATCGGCGCCCCGATCCGCAGCCTCGCGCTCTACGAGGACAGCCTCTACTCCGTCACGGTCGACGGCTACCTCATAGCGCTGGACGCGAAGACCGGAATCCTGCGCTGGCAGCAGCAGACCGGCGACTACCGCACGATCATGCAGAGCACCGGACCGCTGGTGGCGCGTGGCAAGGTCTTCACGGGTCGCAGCTGTACTGCCGTCGTGGCGGGCAGCTGCTACATCCTTGCGAACGACGCCAGGACCGGCAAGGAGCTCTGGCGTCGCTATGTCGTGCCGCGAC
>DASUYI010000504.1:0-3514 GCA_036377475.1 Steroidobacteraceae bacterium
CGCGCGCTCGACATAGACCGGCAGCTGACAGCCGAGGCCGCGGGCGAACGCCGCGTCGCGGCGAGCCTGCAGTTCGAGGTTCCTGGACATGTGCGTCTCCGTGTGGCGAGCCGCGCTCAGCCGCGCAGCCGCGTGGCCACCAGCCGCGCGAGATAGTCCGTGAACTGGTCGCCGAGGTTCTCGTGCTTGAGGCCGAACTCGACCGTGGCCTCGAGGTAACCGAGCTTGGAACCGCAATCGAACCGACGGCCCTCGAAGGCATACGCGTAGACGGTCTCGTCGTCCATGAGTGCGGCGATGCCGTCGGTCAACTGGATTTCGCCACCCGCGCCGCGCCCGATCGTCGCGAGCTTGTCGTAGATCGCGGGGGTGAGCAGGTAGCGTCCGACCACGGCGAGGTTCGACGGCGCGTCGGCCGGCTTCGGCTTCTCGACGATGCGCTGGACCCGCGACAGGCGGTCGTCGATCCGCTCGACCGCGACGATGCCGTACTTGTCGGTCTGGCTGCGGTCGACGGTCTCGACGCCGAGGACGCTGGCGCCACGCGTCTCGAACACGCGCGACATCTGCTTGAGACAGGGCTCGTCGCCGTCGATCAAGTCGTCAGCAAGGTGTATGTAGAACGGCTCGTTGCCGACCACCGGTCGCGAGCACAGCACCGCGTGGCCCAGGCCCAGTGGCGCCGGCTGACGAATGTAAATGCAACTTGCGTACGACGGGACGATGCCGCGGATCGCGTCGAGCAGGTCGTGCTTGCCCTGCGCCTCGAGCTCCGCTTCGAGTTCCTGGTTGGTGTCGAAGTGGTCCTCGATCGCGCGCTTCGCCGAACCGGTGATGAAGACGAGCTTTTCGGCGCCCGCCGCGAGCGCTTCCTCGGCCGCGTACTGGATCAGTGGTTTGTCGACGATCGGCAGCATCTCCTTGGGGCTCGCCTTCGTCACCGGCAGGAAGCGCGTGCCGCGCCCCGCCACGGGAAACACCGCCGTCCGGATCTTCGCCATGCTCGAGCCCCGTCTCGTTGCCTCGGTCAGGCAGCACGGCATGATACTGGATGGCGCGGCGGGCCCTCCACGCCGACGCTTCCTACACGCGGACGAGGCACCGGGAGGCAGATCCCGGGCCTCGCCCGGGACTTCACCGACTGCCCGACGGCTTCTGTGCGGGCTTGGTCGCCGGTTTCGCGGCCGTCGCGGCGGGCGCACCGGCGGCCTTGTCGACGCGAATGTTGGCACGGTTCTGCTCGAGCACCTTCTCGCCGATGCCCTCCACCTTGAGCAGGTCTTCGGCCGCGCGGAACGGACCGTTCTTCTGCCGGTACTCGACGATGGCCTGGGCCTTGGCCGGGCCGATGCCGTCCAGTTCCTTGGCGATCGCCGAGGCGTCCGCCGTGTTGACGTTGACCGGGCCGGCCCAGGCGGTCGCGACGGGCATCAGGCTCGCGACGAGCGTCTGCACCAGCGCCCGGGTTGTCTTTTCGTTCATGATCGTTGTGCCTCCGTGGTTGCTGTGCCGCGGCCGTGCGGCTGCGGTCGGAGGCCAAGTTAGCGGGCGCTGCGCAGACTCGCGCCGCGAGAAACTAGCCGCTTCGCGGCGAAATCAGCCCTGCGCGCGCGGCAGCGCGGCGCGAGGCAGGAACTCGAGCGCGGCCACGCCGCGCAGCGTGTCCCACGAATGGCAACCTGGGCAGTGCCAGAGGAACGTGGAGCTGTCGAGGCCGCACTGACTGCACTTGTAGCGCGCGTGGCGCAGCACGACGTTGCGCAGCGCGCCCGCGATCGCACGGAGTTGCTCACGCGTGGGCTCGATTCCCGCCGGCAGGAACGCGGCCGTCATGTCGCGGAGGTCGCTGTCGATCGTGAGCATCTCGCGCACGCAGTCGAGGATCACCGGGTCGTCGTAGTAACCGCCGACGATCGCGGCGTAGGCGATCTCCGCGTGATTGCCGGCGCCGAGCCGGATGAGCTCCTGCAGCGTCTGGTCGAACTGCTGCGGCTCGCCGGCCTGTCGCGCCGCCTCGGCGAGGCGCGGCAGCACGACCGCGAGCAGGTGGAAATCACGCCGTACGACGCGGCGGTACAACTGCAGCGCGAGCGCGGGATCGCCCTGCTTGCGCGCGACGTCGCCACGCAGGATGCCGGCACGGCCGAAGTCGTTGTGCTCGAGGCTCGCGCTCTTCAGGTGCTCGAGTGCGGCCGCGTAATCGCCTTCGGCGATCGAGGCCTCGGCCATCTGGCAGTAATAGTGCGCGATGGCCGTCGGTTGCTCCGGCACGCCGACCGCGCACAATCGCTCGTGGGCGCTCGCGGCCTGGCCCCACTCGTGCTGGATCTCGTAGATGCGCACGAGGTGCTGCAGCGCGAGCGCAGGATCGCGCCCGTCGTCGGCCAGCTGCTGGAAGATCCGCTCGGCCCGGTCGAACAGCCCCGCCCGGAAATAGTCGCGGGCGAGTTCGGTCAGCGCCGCGTCGCGGTGGCCGTCGTCGAGGCTCGCCTTGTCGTAAATGTGCTGGTGCACGCGGATGGCACGATCGACCTCGCCACGCCGCCGATAGAGGCTGCCGAGCGCGAAATGCGTGTCGACCGTCTCGTCGTCGAGTTCCGCGATCGTCAGGAACGCCTCGAGCGCCCGGTCGGGCTTGTCGTCGAGCAGGAAACGCACGCCCTCGAGGTAACGCGCTCGCCGACGGTGGCGACGCTGGCGCCGTTTCTCGTTGCGGTAGGAAGTGACGCCCCAGCCGAGCGCGAGCGTGCCTGCCAGGATCAGCCAGAAATTCGCGTCAGCGTGCATCGGCCTTGGTTTCGACCGGCACGGTGGCCTCGCCCGGCGTCACGGCGCCCAGCCGTGCCTCGGCGAGCCGCAACGCCCGACGCAGGCGTCCGCGCTCGGCGAGCAGGACCGCCACCCCGCGCGAGCGCACGAAGGCGCCGGCGAGCAGGCCTGCCGCGAAGGCTAGCAGCAGCGCGAGGCCCGAGGACACGCCGAACTTGAGGAAGGCGACGTCGACGTCGAAGTGCTGCTGGTTCAGCGCCGCGAACAGCATGGCGAGCACCAGCAGGAACGCGAGGACGATGCCGAAGGCGACGCGACGCAGCATGCGGCTCACACCGTGGCCGGACGGAGGACAACGGATCGGAAGTCTAGCACCCGCGTGCGCGGGGTCCGGTCAATCGACCGTGCTCGTGCTCGTCGACGACAGCGGGCGTGGCGGCGACGACGGCGTGTCGTCGTCGTCATCGCTGCCGTCGTCGTCGGGGCTGTCGGAGCCGTCCGGCTCATTGACTCGTTCGCGCAGGTCCTTGCCCGGCTTGAAATGCGGGACGTACTTGCCCGCCAGTGCGACCGTCTCGCCCGTCTTGGGATTGCGACCCTGGCGCGGCGGCCGGAAGTGCAGGCTGAAGCTGCCGAAGCCGCGGATTTCGAGGCGCTGTCCCTGGGCAAGCGCGTCGCTCATGATCTCCAGGATCTGCTTGACCGCCAGCTCGACGTCCTTGGCCGGCAGGTGCTTCTGCTTCGC
>DASUYI010000505.1:0-3398 GCA_036377475.1 Steroidobacteraceae bacterium
ACGCGACCGGTCTCACGATCACGCAGCATCTGCGTGTCAACGCGGAAGTGCGCGACGACTACGCCGCGGCCGTGAGCATGCTCGAGGGCGGGCAGTACGAACGCGGCATCGCGGCGTTGGAGCGCGTCGTGGAGCGGGCCCCCGAAGTGACGGCCGCGCACATCGATCTCGGCATGGCGTGGGCGAAGACCGGGGACCTGGACCGCGCCGAGGCCAGCCTGCGGCGCGCGCTCGAGCTGAATCCCCGCCACCCCGCGGCGCACAACGAACTCGGCCTCGTGCAGCGACGCAAGGGTCAGTACGCCGCCGCGCGTGAGAGTTACCAGGCGGCCCTCGCGGCCTACCCCGATTTCCACTTCGCACACCGGAACCTCGCCGTTCTTTGTGACCTGTATCTCGGCGACACGGCGTGCGCCCTCGAACACTACGAGGCGTACACGCGACTGGCCCCGCAGGACCCGGAGCCCACCAGGTGGATCGCCGACCTGCACAACCGGACGCGCACCCAGGAGACGCCATGAAGACGGGATTGCTGATCGTGCCGCTGCTGCTCGCGTCGGGCGCCACCGTGGGCGACGACCTCGAGAAGAAGGCTGCGACCGATACGACGGCGGCGGAGGCCAAGGCGGTCGTCGCGAAGAGCGACGATGCGAAGAACGAAGCGGGTCCGAAAGTGATTTCGGGCATGTCGATCCTGGGCAACCAGGACGCGCCGAAGTCGCTGGTCATCGTGCCCTGGAAGAGTTCGGAAATCGGCGATGCCGTCGGTATCGCCGCGCTGCTCGACGACTCCAGACGGCCCGTCGACCGGGACGTGTTCGCGCGCGAGCTGGCTTATTACCAGGTCAAGGTGGAGTCGAAGTGACGCCGGGCCTGGGCGTCGTGTGTCACCGAGGACCGTGCTGAGACGGATTCACTTCCACATCCAAGAGGCTTCATACCGTGGACATCTTCTATTCGATCATCGACTTCTTCGCCAAAGGCGGAGCTTTCATGTTCCCGATCCTGGTCGTCGCGGCGTTCGGTGCCGCGATCGCCGTGGAGCGCTACATCACGCTGACCCGCATGCGCTCGACCAATCGCGCCGCCTGGGCGAAGCTCGAGCCCGTGCTGCTGAAGGGCGACTTCGACAAGGCGCGGGAGCTCGCCGGCAAGGACGAAACGGCCGTCGCGCGCCTGCTCAGCATGGGACTCGCGCTGCAGGGCGCCGTGCGGCGTCGTGACGACGTCGAGAAGGCCATGGACGAGACCATGATGGAAATCATCCCGCGGCTGCAGAAGCGCACCCACTACCTGGCGACGTTCGCGAACCTCGCGACGCTGCTCGGCCTGCTCGGCACCGTGAGCGGCCTGATCCACGCGTTCTCCGCGGTGGCGACGGTCAACCCGGCCGAGAAGGCGAACCTGCTGTCGGCCAGCATCTCCGAGGCCATGAACTGCACGGCCTTCGGCCTGATGACGGCGGTGCCGATCCTGTTCATCCACGCGCTGCTGCAGACGAAGACCACGGAGATGATCGACACGCTCGAGACCGTCTCGATCAAGTTCATGAACTCGCTCGCGGCCCGGCAGACGGCCCGCACGCAGAGCCACCTCGAGCTCGTCAAAGCCGCGTCCAACGGCTGAGGATCCGTCCATGTCCCTGCGCCACAGACACGCGCGCCTTCTGCGCAAACCGGCCGAGCTGATGCTCGTGCCGATGATCGACATCTTTACGGTGCTGGTCACGTTCCTGCTGATGACCGCCGTGTTCTCGCGCATCGCGATCGTGGAGCTCGACTTGCCGAGCACTGCGGACGGACCGGCGGTGACCGAGCCGCAGTTCCGGCTCGAGGTCATCGTCCGCAAGGAAGGCTTCGAGCTGACGAACGGCAGCAGCGTGATTGCGGCGATCCCGAAACAGGACGGCGCCTACGACCTGCGCACGTTGTCCGAACTGGCGCTGTCGCTCAAGCAGGACCATCCGGACGTCGATCAGGCCTCGGTGCTGCTCGAACCCGAGATCGCGTACGACGACCTGATCCAGGTCATGGATGCCGTGCGCAGCACCGAAACGACGGCCGACGGCGGCGTGAAGCCCACGCGCGTGGTGCTGTTTTCGAACATCGCGGTCGGTGACGCGCCGATCCACGGAGGAACCTCGTCATGAGCATGCTCGGGCGCATCCGTCGCCGGAAGGACCATCACCTCTCGCATCGGGAGGATGCCGAACTCAACCTCATTCCGTTGATCGACATCCTCTCGGTCATGGTCGCGTTCCTGCTCGTGTACTCGACCGAGGTCGAGGTCGTGCAGAACACCAAGGGCGTGGAGATTCCGCAATCGACCGTCAAGGCGGCACCGAACCAGTCGGTCGTCGTCATGATCACGAAGGACCACGTGTTCGTGCAGGGCGAACTCGTCGCGAGCATCGCCCAGGTTCGCGATCCGGCGACGCCCTTGATCGACCCGCTGCGTGCGGTGCTCGAGCGGCCCATGGTCGCGAGCACCACGGTCGCGGAACCGATCGACGTCAGCTCGCGCGAAATCACCGTGCTGGCCGACAAGTCGCTGCCGTACGAGGTGGTTCGCAAGGTGATGGCGACCTGCACCGCCGCGGATTACGGAAAGATCTCCCTGGCGGTCCTGGAGAAGGAAAAGCCAGCCCACGCCGCGAGCCCTAAGCGGGCCTGAAGGTAGTTGCCCGTGTCTCATACCGTCACTCCAGGGCCAGGTGAAACCATGGACGCCGTAACCGCACAGGATCCCCAGGCGCTGGTCGCCGAGCTGTCGCAGACTCGCGAGCGGATCGAAGCCCTCGCACGCGAGTTGCACGCCGTCGACGCCGAACTGGGGGCCCTGGCCGCGGACCGCGAACGGCATCGCCTGTTGCACGACGCCTGCCGCTCGCTCGACCAGCTCGGCGAGCTCGGCGGGGCCGGATTGTTCTGGGGCGACGGCGGCACGGCCGCGCGCGCCGGTGCCGAACAGCTTCGCCGGGTCCGCCAGCAGGTCGAGGCGTTCCAGCAGCGCATCGGGGAAATCGACGGACGCCGCCAAGGCCTCGTCGCCCAGATCGAACAGCACGAGAGCCGCGCGTTCCTGCTCGAGGACGACGTCTTCGAGGCGCAGGAAGAGGAGGAGCGGCGGCGGCAGGAGTGGCTCGTCGAGCGTGAAATCGGCGCCGCGGCCAACCGCCCCCTGATCATGCCCTGGGCGACCGGGGCCGAGGACGACCGGCGCTACCGCAAGTCGCTCACGACGTCGCTGCTGATCTGCCTGCTGCTCGCGCTGCTCGTGCCGTTCGTCGACATCCCGTTGCCGGCACCGTCGGAAGCTACCGTGAAGGTGCCCGACCGCGTGGTGCGCATGATGATGGAAAAGAAGCCGAAGCCGGCACCGCGCGCCGAGACGAAACC
>DASUYI010000506.1:0-2204 GCA_036377475.1 Steroidobacteraceae bacterium
GGCGGAGATCATCACCATCACGCCCAGCAGCGCCACCAGGCCGAGAATGAAGTACTCGCCTTTGAACAGGTCGCGTCGCTGCAGATACTCGCGCGAATACAGGAACGCGACCGCGACGGTGCCGTAGGAGAACAGCTTGAGCACATCGCCCATCGGGTCCGCGATGTACATGCCGTCGAACGCGGAGACGCGTCCTTGCACGCCGTAACGGACCGTCATGTAGGCCGCGCCAGCCAGCGTCAGCAGCGACAACACATACGTGAGCCAGCGCGAGCGCTCGCTCAGGAACAGGTCGATCACGAGGATGGCGCATGCGGCCGTGAGGACGAAGATCTCCGCCGCCGCGACCTGCCCGCCCATTTCCGCCCAAGTGCTCATAGTTTCGACGCCGTGATCTGCAGGACCAGGTTCTCGACCGTCGGGCGCATCGCTTCGAGGAGCGGCGCCGGCCACAGGCCGAGCAGCAGCACCGCGACGGCGAGCACGCCGAGCACGATGAACTCACGCGCGTTGACGTCGGTGAGCGCGGCGACGTTCTCGTTCGCCACCTCGCCGAAGATCACGCGCTTCACCATCCATAGCGTGTAGGCCGCGCCGAGAATCAGCGTCAGGCCCGCCAGGAACGCGTACCAGAAGTCCGCGCGGAAGCTGGCGACGATCACCAGGAACTCGCCGACGAAGCCCGAGGTCGCCGGCAGGCCCGAGTTCGCCAGTGCGAACAGCACCGCGAAGGTCGCGAAGATCGGCATGGTGTTGACGACGCCGCCGTAGGACTTGATCTCGCGACTGTGCACGCGGTCGTACAGGACGCCGACGCAGAAGAACAGCGCGCCCGAGATCAGGCCGTGCGAAATCATCTGCACCATCGCGCCGTCGATGCCCATGGCCGCGCCGCGTGTGTCGCCGTTCACTCTCATCAGCTCGAACGTCAGGAACGAGCCGAGCGTGACGAAGCCCATGTGCGCGATGGACGAATACGCGATCAGCTTCTTCATGTCCTGCTGCACGAGCGCGACGAAGCCGATGTACACGACCGCGATCAGCGACAGCGAGATCACCAGCCAGTCGAGCGTGTCGCTGGCGTCAGGCGTGATGGGGAGAGAAAACCGCAGGAAGCCGTAGCCGCCCATCTTCAGCATGATCGCCGCCAGGATCACCGAGCCGCCGGTCGGCGCTTCGACGTGCGCGTCCGGCAACCACGTGTGCACCGGCCACATCGGCACCTTCACGGCGAACGCGACCAGGAACGAGATGAAGATCAGGATCTGCTCGTTCAGCCCGAGCGGCAGATCGTAGAAGTCCGCGATCGCATAGCTGCATTGCCCCGCGTCGCAGGTCTGCAGGTACAGGTAGATGAGCGACACCAGCATCAGCACCGAGCCGAGGAAGGTGTAGAGGAAGAACTTGATCGTGGCGTACACGCGCCGCGGGCCGCCCCAGACGCCGATGATGATGAACATCGGGATCAGCATCGCTTCCCACAGCACGTAGAACAGCAGCGCATCGAGCGCCGCGAACACGCCGATCATCAGGCCTTCGAGAATCAGGAAGGCGGCGTAGTATTGCCCCGGCTTCTTCTCGATCACCGTCCAGCTGGCAATCACGACCAGCGGCGTGATGAAGGTCGTCAGCAGGATCAGCGGCATCGCTATGCCGTCGACGCCCAGCGAATAGAACGAATGCAGCGACGGGATCCATTCGTGCTGCTCCGTGAATTGCATCAACGGTGTCGAGGTGTCGAAGTACACCCACAGGAGCGTGGAAATGCCGAACGTCGCCGCCGTCGTGAGCAGGGCCACCCAGCGCCCGAGCGCGGCGCCGCGGTCGCCGAGAGCGAGCATGATCACGCCGCCGACGATGGGCAACCAGATGAGAACGCTGAGTATCGGCCAGTCCAACTGCATAGTTCGATTCTTGTTACCGCAGCACGTACCACGCGAGCAGCGCGGACAATCCGATGATCATCGCGAACGCGTAGTGATACAGGTAGCCCGACTGCATGTGACGCAGCAGTCCCGACAGCCAACCGACCACGCGCGCCGACCCGTTGACCATGCCGCCGTCGATCAGTGCGACGTCGCCGACGCGCCATAGCGCCGTGCCGAGGCCGCGGCTGCCGCCGGCGAATACGGCCTGGTAGAGCTCGTCGACGTAGTACTTGTTTGCGAGCAGCTTGTAGAGCGCCGAGACGCGGGACGCGATCT
>DASUYI010000507.1:0-8340 GCA_036377475.1 Steroidobacteraceae bacterium
GACTTGCCGATGCCGGGATCCCCGCCCAGCAGCACCACCGAGCCCGCCACGAGCCCACCGCCCAGCACGCGGTCCAGCTCACCAATGCCCGTCGCGGCGCGGTCGTCGCGCTCCTGTGCGACTTCGGTGATGGTCCGGCTCCTAGCTGGTCCGGTGGCGGTCGTGGCGCCACCGTGTGCGCGCCGCTGCGCGCCGCCGGCGCGCGTCCCGACGATCGACGACACGGCCAGTTCGAGCGTGTTCCAGGCCTCGCAGGCCGGGCATTGCCCCTGCCATTGGGGTGTACGAGCACCGCACGTACCGCAGACGTAGCTGGTTTTGGGACGTGCCATTCGGAACGATGAAAAACCACCTGGCGGGTGACTCGGATCGACGAAACCTGCCGGTGTGACCGGAAGGGCGCCGAGAAGCCCGGCGAGGCCCGGGGCGGGCGCGATCCTAGCACGCGCGGCCTACCCTGCCGGACTGTGACGGCTGTGACAATTCGGCCCCGGGCACCCCCCTATACTGCGCCGCATCCATGCGCAGGCAGGCCGATTCGACAGTGCTGCTCGACACGGCTGGGGGCGATAGCCGCCAGTCGCCGACGTCGTCTTTGTCGTCGGCCTCGTCCGGCCACGCGCCGGGAGCGTCGCGCCTCGGCCGGTACGAGCTCATGTACGAACTCGGCAAGGGCGCCATGGGCGTCGTCTACCGCGCCCGCGATCCGCGGATCAACCGCGAAGTCGCCCTGAAGGCGATCCGGTTGAGCGACGAGTTCGAGCGCGAGGAACTCGACCAGGCCCGCGAGCGATTCTTCCGCGAGGCCGAGATGGCCGGCCGCCTGTCGCACCCGCACATCGTCACGATCTACGACGCGGGCGAGGACCACGGCACCGCCTACATCGCGATGGAACTGTTGCGGGGCCACCACCTCGTCGAGTACACGAGCTCGACGCGCCTGCTGCCGCCGGCGATCGCCATCGAAATCGTGGCGCGACTCGCCGATGCGCTGCACTATGCACACCAGAACGGGGTCGTGCACCGGGACATCAAGCCTGCGAACATCATGTTCGATGCGCCCAGCGGTGAGCTCAAGATCACGGATTTCGGCATCGCCCGCCTCACGGACTCGGGCCGTACGCGCACGGGCGTCGTGCTCGGCACGCCATCGTTCATGTCCCCCGAACAGCTGCAGGGTCGACCGGTCACCGGGAGCTCCGACCTGTTTTCGCTCGCGGTGTCGTTGTTCCAGCTGCTCACGGGCCAGTTGCCGTTCCGTGGCGACAACATGCCCGCGCTGATGATGAAAATCGCACAGGAGTCGCACCCGCGTATCTGCACTTACGACCCGGCCCTGCCCGCCGGGCTCGACGCGCTGTTCGACCGCGCGCTGGCCAAGGAGCCGCGCGAACGGTATGAAAGCGGCGCGGCGCTCGCGCTGGCATTGCGCGACGTGAACAAGCCGCAGAGCAGGGCGTGACGGATCGCACACGCAGACGACGCATAGAAGAACGTACGCATGCGACTGAAGGGAAAGTTCCGCTGCGTCGGGATGACCGACACGGGTCGGGTCCGCGAACACAACGAGGACACGATCGGCACGGACGCGGACATCGGCCTGGTCGTGCTGGCCGACGGCATGGGCGGCTACAAGGCGGGCGAGGTGGCGAGCGGCATCACCGTGCGCACCGTGATGGGCCTGCTCAAGGAGGCCGTCGACCGACAGGACCTGCGGTTGCACGACGGCGAGAGCGGCATCAGCCGTCCGGGCATCCTGCTGCGGGATGCGATCCAGCGCGCCAACAAGATCGTGTACCAGACCGCCCGGACGCAGTCGAACTGCGAGGGCATGGGCACGACCGTCGTCGCGGGCCTGTTCTTCGACGACAAGCTCACGATCGCGCACGTCGGCGACTCGCGGCTGTACCGGTTGCGCCAGGGCACGCTCGAGCAGGTCACCAGGGACCACTCGTTGCTGCAGGAACTCGTGGCGCGCGGGTTCTACACGCCCGAGGAGGCCCAGCGCGCGGCCGCCAAGAACTACGTCACGCGTGCACTCGGGGTCGAACCGAACGTCGAGGTCGAAATTACCGAGACGCCCGTCACAAAAGACGACGTGTACCTGCTGTGCTCGGACGGGCTGTCCGACATGGTGGACGACACGGACATTCAGTTAACGATCAACACCTTTGGTGCTAACCTTGAGACGGTGGCGCGTCAGCTGGTGCAGCTGAGCAACGACAACGGGGGTCGGGACAACGTCTCGGTCGTGCTGGTCCGGGTACTCGACGCGTTCCCGGCGCAGCGCGGTGTCATGGACCGCATACTCAAAATGTTCGGCTGAGGGAGCGCAGGATCACGATGGCCAGGCTGGTATTGCACCTCGACGGGCAGACGCTCGCCGAATACAACATGAGCAAAGAGCGCTACACGATCGGGCGCCTGCCGGACAACGACATCCGCATCGACAACGCGGCCGTCAGCGGACATCACGCGCTGGTCATCAACATCCTCAACGATTCGTTCCTCGAGGACTTGAACAGCACCAACGGCACGTACGTCAACGGCAAGATCATCAAGAAGCACGCGCTGCAGCACGGCGACGTGATCACCGTCGGTCATCACGCGCTGCGGTTCGTCGACAGCGAAACCGAGGACGAGCAGGACGAGTTCGAGAAGACGATGGTGATCAGCCCGCGCGACGCCGCGCAGCTGGTCGCGGGCGCACAGAAGTCGGCCGTGGCGTCGTCGAACGGCCACGGCGGCGGCGCCGCCGCCCCCGCGCCTGCGGTAGCCAGTGCAGCGCCTGCGTTCGCGAACGGCGTGCTGCCACGCGCGCGGTTGCAGGTGCTTTCCGGGCAGTTCGCCGGGCGCGAGCTCGAACTCGTGAAGACGCTGACGACGCTGGGACGGCCCGGAGTGCAGGTCGCCGCGATCACGCGACGGTCCGACGGCTTCTACATCGTCCACGTCGAAAGCGGCCGCGCCGACGATTTCCCGCTCGTCAACGGCGCGCCGATCGGCCAGCAGGCTCGCCGCCTGCACGACAACGACGTCGTCCAGCTCGCGGGCGTGAAGATGGGATTCTTCGAGAGCTAGCGGATAGCGGTTAGTGAATAGCGGATAGTAAGAAGGCGGCCTCTGTGGCCGCCTTTCTTTTTCCGACTATCCGCTATCCGCTAGTCACCATCCGCTTCATTCCACTTCCAGCTGCACGCGCTGGCGGACGCCGCAGAGCAGGTCCCATGGGATCGCACCGGCGTGGGCCGCGACCTCCTCCACCGGCACGTCGCCCCCCCAGAGCACGACGGGATCGCCGACCACGACGCGCGGCAGGTCCGTGACGTCGGCCGTGATCATGTCCATCGACACGCGGCCGATCAGCCGCGCACGACCGCCGGCCACCAGCAGCGGCGCCCCGGAGGCCGTGCTGCGTGGATAGCCGTCGCCGTAACCCGCGGCGATGACGGCCATGCGCGTGTCGCGCTGCGCCGTCCACGCACCGCCGTAGCCCACGCTCTCGCCTGAGTTGACCTTCTTGACGGCGATCACTTCGGTGCGGAGCGTCATCGCGGCGCGCAGACCGAGGTCGGCCCCGGTGCCGCTCGTGAAAGGCGAGACACCGTAGAGCATCAGCCCCGGGCGCACCCAGTCCGCGCGAGCCGCGGGCCACGCGAGCACGCCCGCGCTGTTCGCGATGCTGCGCGCACCGGGCAGGCCGGCCGTGGCCTGGTCGAATGCCTCGAGCTGCCGTCGTGTCGTCGGGTCGCGCCGGTCGTCGGCCGAGGCGAGGTGAGTCGCCAGCGTCGGCTCCGTGTGCACGTGCGGGATGCGCCGCAGCCGCGCGTACGCGGCAGCGAATTCGTCGAGTCGGAACCCGAGCCGGTTCATGCCCGAGTCGACCTTGATCCACGCGGTCACCGGATGCGCGCCGTCGAGCGCCGACTCGAGCAGTTCGAGTTGCTCGAAGCTGTGCACCATGAGCTCGAAACGCTCGTTTGCGGCCATCGCCAGCTGCTCGCGCGAGAAGACGCCCTCCAGCAGCAGGATCCGGTTGGGCAGTCCTGCCGCACGCAGCGCAAGGCCCTCTTCGAGTCGCGCGACCGCGAAGCCGTCGGCTTCCGCGAGCGCTTTCGCCGCGGGCACGAGGCCGTGGCCGTAGGCATTCGCCTTGATCACGGCCATGACGCGGCTGTCGGGCGCGGCCTTGCGCACCTGGCGCAGGTTGTGTCGCAGCGCGGCGGCGTCGACGACGGCGCGGATGAGGTTCGTGTTCTTCAACGGCATGCGGGCGCGGCGAGCGCTGGCCGGTTCAGTACTGGGGCCCGCCGTCGTAATTGTAGTCGCCGTGCGCGAGGTTCTCGAAGCGTGTGTACTTGCCGAGGAACGTCAGGTGCACTTCGCCGGTGGGGCCGTTGCGCTGCTTCGTGATGATTATGTCCGCGATGCCCTTGCGTGGCGTGTCCGGTTCGTACACTTCTTCGCGGTAGATCATGATGATCAAATCTGCATCCTGTTCAATCGCACCACTTTCTCTGAGGTCCGACATCACCGGCTTCTTGTCGGTGCGCTGCTCGACGCCGCGGTTCAGCTGCGACAGTGCGATCAGCGGGACTTTGAGCTCCTTCGCGAGCGCCTTGAGCGATCGCGAGATCTCCGAAATTTCGGTCGCGCGGTTCTCCTTGGTGCCCTGCACCTGCATGAGCTGCAGGTAGTCGACGACGATCAGGCCCAGGCCGCCCTGCTTCTCGGTGTCGCGCGCGAGCCGGCGCGCACGCGCGCGCACCTCGGTGGGCGTGAGTGCGCCGCTGTCGTCGATGTACATCGGCGCATTCTTCATCTGCGCGATCGCGCTGTTGATCCGCGCCCAGTCCTCGTCGCCGAACATGCCGGTGCGCATGTGGCCCTGGTCGACGCGCCCGAGCGAGGAGATCATGCGGAACGCGAGCTGCTCGCGCGACATTTCCATCGAGAACACGGCGACCGGCTTGTTGAAGGCGATCGCGGCGTTCTCCGCGACGTTCAGCGCAAACGTCGTCTTGCCCATCGAGGGGCGGCCCGCGACGATGACGAGGTCGCCGGGCTGCAGGCCGGCCGTCATCCGGTCGAGTTCCGAATAGCCCGTGCTGAGTCCCGTGAGCTGTCCCTGCGAGGCGTGCAGCAGGTCGAGTCGATCGATCGTGGCCCCGAGCACCTCGCGCACCGGCACGAAGCCCGAGCCGCGGCGTCGCCCCTGCTCCGCGATCTCGAAGATCCGGCGCTCGGCGTCGTCGACGAGTTCGCTGGCCGGGCGACCTTCGGCTTCGAAGCAGCTGCCGGCGATCTCGCCGCTCACGCGGATCAGCTGCCGCAGCAGCGAGCGCTCGCGGACGATGTCCGCGTAGGCCTTGATGTTGTCGGCGGTGGGCGTGTCGCGTGCGAGGCCCGCGAGGTACGCGAGCCCGCCGGTTTCCTCGGCAAGTCCCTTGCTGGCGAGGCGCTCGGCGAGCGTGACCGCGTCGCTCGGCTCACTCTTCTGCGAGAGGTCGAGGATGGCCTCGAAGATGAGCTGGTGATCGCGCCGGTAGAAATCTTCCGGCCGCAACCGGTCCGCGATCGAGTCCCAGGTGCTGTTGTCGAGCAGCAGGCCGCCGAGCACGGCCTGCTCGGCCTCGAGCGAGTGGGGTGGCACGCGCAATGCCGCGGCCTCGTCCCCGAGGACGAGGCGCGGCTTCCGGCGCGATCGGCCGGAGCCCCTGCCGCCGTCGCTGCTGTCTGGCTGCTCCATCGAGGACCAATGCTACCCCGGCGCGCGGAGCAGGATCAGTCTTCGGCCGTGATCTGGACCGGCAGGTCGATCTCGACGTCGCTGTGCAGGTGCAGCTTGACATGGTGCTCGCCGATCAGGCGGATCGGGCCGCCCGGCAGACGCACCTCACTGCGCTCGATCTCGATGCCGCCCTTGGTGAGCGCCTCGGCGATGTCGGCCGTGCCGACGGAGCCGAACAGCTTGCCCTCGGTGCCCGCCTTCGCGTGCAGTTCGAGCTTGAAGCCCTCGAGCTGCTTGGCGCGCGACTGGGCGCTCGACAGCGAATCGGCAGCAGCCTTCTCGAGCTCCGAGCGGCGCTCCTCGAACTTCCGCAGGTTGGCGGCGGTCGCGAGCGCGGCCTTGCCCGACGGCAGCAGGAAATTGCGCCCGTAGCCCGGCTTCACCTTGACCTTCTCGCCGATGTTGCCGAGGTTGGCGACCTTCTGCAGCAGGATGACTTCCATCGTTGTGTCCTCGATCGATCTTTACGTCTGTCTTTCTAGCTAGCCAGCTGATCGTCTGATCAGTCTTCGAATCCGGTCCCAGACCGTCGGCGACTCAGCGCCGCTCGACCGCCGTGACCACGCGCTGGGAGCGCAGCCAGTTGTCCACGAAGCCCCAGCCGGCGAGCCCGGCCACCGCCGCGGGCGGCAGGATCACCAGCATCACGTACGTGACCCACAGCCACGCCGTGCTGAGCTTCCGCTGTGCCACGGCCCGGTGCATCACGGCGAGGCCGACGATCACCAGCGCACCCAGGAACAGCCGGGCGATGTCGTCGACCAGCGGCTGTTCGCCGAACAGCGACCAGGCGACGATCGCGGCCGCGGCGACACCGAGCACGCGTCCGAGCCGCAACTGGCGGAACTCCGCGCCGAAGCCGCCCGGTTGGTCCGAAAGCGACTGCCACCAGCGCGCCAGGAACAGCGCACTCATCGCGAGCACCATCGTCAGCACGGCGACCCAGCCCCAGAGCGTCCGTGCGAGCGTCTCGGCGAGCCCGTCGTCGAACAATTCGCTCGGCAAGCCGTGCTTCTGCATCTCCTGGGCGAGGTCCCGGACGAACGGCGCCCAGAACTGGCTCGGGTCGCCGAAGGAGAGGTGCAACCCCACCAGCAGCAACGCACCGACCAGCGTCGCGACCTGCAGGCACAGCGAGAGCGATTCCGTGCGCCGCAGCAGCATCGCGAGCGCGAGCGGCGGGCCGAGCACCCACGCAGAGTAGATGAGCCCGACGGCCATGGGACGGCCGAAGAGCAGCATCGACGCCGCGAGCAGTCCGCTCGCGCCGAGCGCCACGCCCACGCCGAGTCGCGGGTCGCGCATCAACACGACGAGCGCAGGCACCGCGCCAGGCAGGAAAAACGCAAACCCGATGCCGAGCAGCGGCAACAGGCCGAGCAGGGCCGTCACCACGACGGCGCCGCCCAGGTTCCCGGCGAGCCACTTGGCCAGCGATCGGTTCATGGCTGCTGCGCGTGCTCCAGCCGCGGCCCGCCCGGACGGAACCGCGCGGGTCACCGGCGGGCAGGGCGGCTCAGTGCTGGTCCGTGTACGGGAGCAGCGCGAGGAAGCGGGCGCGCTTCACCGCGAGGGCCAGCTGGCGCTGGTAGTTCGACCGCGTGCCGGTGATGCGGCTCGGGACGATCTTGCCCGTCTCGGTGATGTAGCCCTTCAGCGTCGCGAGATCCTTGTAATCGATCCGCTCGACGCCCTCGGCCGTGAACTTGCAGAACTTACGGCGACGGAAAAAACGTGCCATGTGATGTCACCCGGTATCGGTTGATGTCTTGGTCGTGCGAAGAAGTCCGCTGCGGCGTCAGCCCGCGTTCGCTTCCTCGCCGGGGCCGCTGCTCGTCTCGGCAGCGCTGCCCTCTTCGGTGCGACCGCCTTCTTCCTCGGCGCGCGCCATCGGCGACGGCTCGGTCACGGCGGTCGG
Organism: Steroidobacteraceae bacterium; assembly: GCA_036377475.1. Taxonomy (GTDB): domain Bacteria; phylum Pseudomonadota; class Gammaproteobacteria; order Steroidobacterales; family Steroidobacteraceae; genus RPQJ01. Next base: position 7,710 of record DASUYI010000507.1, read on the forward strand.
CATCGAGATCACCATGTGGCGGATGACGGCGTCGCTGAACCGGAAGCTGCCCGTCAGCTCGTCGAGCGTGGGCTTGTCGCACTCGACGTTCATCAGGACGTAGTGGGCCTTGTGGACCTTGGCGATCGGGAACGCGAGCTGGCGGCGGCCCCAGTCCTCGAGGCGATGGATCGCGCCGCCGGCCGCGGTGATGATCCCGCGGTAACGCTCGATCATGGCCGGGACCTGCTCGCTCTGATCCGGGTGGACCAGGAAAACGATTTCGTAATGACGCATCGACTCGGTCTCCTTGCGGATTGAGTCGCCCTGGACGTCTCAACAAGAAAACGCCGGTGCGACAAGGAGTTGGAAATAACCGTACGACCGGTCCGGTCGCACGGAGCCGCGCATTGTAGCGGAGGAAGGGGATAAGGGATAGGGGATAGGGGATAGGGGACAGGGGATGGCGGATGGGGACGGCGGACGGCGGACGGCGGACGGCGGACGGGGCCAATGATGAGGCGCGGGCGGTGCCCCGTGGCGGCGGCGGCGCGCTCTTCCACTATCCCCTATCCCCTACCCCCTATCCCCTTCTTCCTACGGCAGAACTGGGCCCGATGCGTCACAGTGGTCTGAGACTTCAACCAACCCA
>DASUYI010000508.1:0-4760 GCA_036377475.1 Steroidobacteraceae bacterium
CGAGCGGCGACGCGGAGTACCCGACCGCGACGATGCCCGAGACGATGTGGCGCTCGGCGTGATAGACGCACACGTAGGCGACGCCGTACATGAACGCGCCCTGCAATGCGAAGAGACCGTGCTCGCGCAGGTCGAAGCGGAGGCGGTCGCGGCGCCATGCCGCGAGCCCGAGCACGACGCTGCCGGCGAGCGCGAAGCGCAACGCGACACCGACCTCGGGCGGCGTCGGTCCGAGCTGGAACGTGATCGCGTACCAGGTGGTGCCCCACGTGAGGACGCACGCGGCGAACAGCTGCCAGGACTTGAACCGGTGCATCGTACGGTCGGGAGGGGAATTTCGCGGGCGCCAGTCTGCCATGCCATGATCGCAGGCGCCGCCCGGAGCCGTCTGTCGAAATGAGTCGTCGCTGATGTCGAACACGACCTCGCGCAGGAATCCTGTCTCGCGTGGGCGCCCCGGCGAGCTCGCGTCGTCGGCGCTGGCGGTGGTGGTGCTGCTCGGCTGCACCACGCGCGCGAGCGCCGCGGTCGAGGTGGTGACGGGCCCCACACGCATTCCCGACGGCGAGGCGTCGGCCGCCGGCGACCTGACCGTGTCGAACGAGCACCTCGCGTTCGCGCTCGCGGTGCAGAGTCCCGTGCCGTACGGTGTCCCGCGCGGCGCCGTCGTCGACCTCGCGCCCGTGGTCGACGGCAAGCCCGCCCGTGACCGCGTCGTGTTCGCCGACTTCGTGCCGAACAACTGGTCGGCGTGGCCGAACACGTACCAGAAGGTGGACGTCATCGAGCGCGGGCCGCAGCAGGCCGTCGTGCGCGGCACGCGCGACTGGGGGGCCGTGACGATCACGACGACGTACACGCTGCGCGCGGGGTCGGATCGCGTTGCGATGCAAACGACGATGACCAACACGGGCCGCACGCCGCTCGAGAACCTGCTGTCGGGTCAGACCCTGTGGCCGAGCGCCGGTTATTTCTTCGGCATTCCGGGGCTCGGCGCGTTGCAGGAGGGTCCGGCGACAGGCGCCCTCGCCGACCGTGTCGTCGCCTACGATGCCGACTGGGCGATCGCGTTGCACGCGCCGTACCTCGATCACGTCGGCTCGCGCTCCAAGGACCTGTTCCGCAAGCACACGCTGCAGCCGGGCGAATCGCGCTCGTTCGAGGCCTGGTTGCAGGTGCGTCCGCGCGGCGACCTGGCGCCGGTCGTGGCCGCGGAGATCGACCGACGCGCGTTGCCCGCGGGCCGGCTGCACGGCACCGTGCGGTCACGTGACGGGACGCCCGTCGTCGCGCCGGTGGTGGTCGCGACCCGGAAAGGGGTGCCCTACGCGTGGAACTACGGGCGCGACGGCCGGTACGCATTCGACCTGCCCGCCGGAGACTACGAGCTTTATGCGACGGGCAAGGGCCATTCGCAGAGCGCGGGCGTCCGAGTGGGCGTCACGGCCGGCTCGAACTCGGTCGTCGACTTCCGTGACGTCGAGCCGCCGGGCTGCGTGGCCTTCACGGTCACGGATGCAGGCAATGGCCAGCTGCTCGACGCCCGCATCGCGGTCGTCGAGGGGCAGAAGCCGCTGGTCGAATTTCTCGGTCGGGCAACGTTCTTCACGGAGCTCGAGCCCAAGGGGCGCGTGATGGCCGAACTCGCACCCGGTCGTTACACGTTCGCCGTGACGTCCGGCGGTGCGTTCTTCCGGCCGGAGCGTCGTATCACGCTCGACGTGCAGGCCGGCAACGTGCTCGCGGCGCCCGCAGCGCTCTCGTCGACGTTCGAGCCGCGCCGCGACGGATGGTATGCCGCAGACCTGCATCACCACGCCGACCAGGCCGAAGGCGTGACCCCGCCGCCCGACCTCGCGCGATCCCAGCTCGCGGCGGGGCTGGACCTGCTGTTGGTGAGCGATCACGACTCGACGACGAATCACGCGGAGTTGCAGCGGATTGCCGATCGTCGCGGCGTGCCGCTGATTCCCTCGGTCGAGCTGTCCCCCTCCTGGGGCCACTTCAATGCCTGGCCGCTGCGGCCCGGCCTTCGTCTCGAGATCGACACGGGCTCCGCGACGATCGACGACGTGCTGGCGGAGGCGAGACGACAGGGCGCGACGGTCGTGCAGTCGAACCACCCGTTGATCCCGTACGGGTATCTCGAAAGCCTGCGTGCCAACGTCGTGCCGGGCGGGTTCAACCCGGCGTTCGACCTGCTGGAGATCAACGCCGACGTGCCGTACGACACGCAGGTGCTGCAGGCGCTCTGGCGGTTCTGGAACCTGGGTCACCGGTATTACATGGCGGCCGGCACCGACGTGCACGACGTCTGGAACCAGGAGTCGGGTCGCGTGCGCACGTTCGCGCACCTCCCCGGCACGCCGACACCGGCGGCGTTCGCCGAGGCCGTGAAGTCGGGACGCGCTTACGTGAGCTACGGGCCGTTGATCTACCCGTCGGTGATGTTCGGCAGCGACCTCGAGGTCCAGCCGGGCGTGCCCTTCCGGCTCGCGTTCGACCTTCGGTCGGTGGCTGGGCTGCGAGCCGTGCGGTTGATCCGTGCGGGAGAGGTCGCGCGGACCCAGGCGTACCCGGACGCGCCGCGCGAGGCGACCGCGACGTTCGAACTCCGGGACAGCCTCCGCACCTGGTACTCGTTGGAAGTCGAGGACGCTGCCGGCCGCCGCGCGTACACCAACCCGATCTGGATCGACGTCATCGGCTGGCCGCTGCCCGGAAAATAGGGACACTCCGAATTTTCGCGCTCGCTACGGTGAGCGACGAAAATTCGGAGTGTCCCTATTTTCCTATCTTTCTGCGCAACGTCAGTGATACGAACGCCATCGACAGCAGGCAGCACGCGATCATCGTGAGGAACACGCCACTCCACCCCCAGCGATCGGCGATCAGTCCGACGCCGGCGCCGGCGATCGCCGAGCCGAACGCGTAGCCGAAGAATCCCGTGAAGCCCGCGGCCGTGCCCGCGGCCTTTTTCGGGACGAGCTCGAGCGCGTGCAGGCCGATCATCATGATCGGCCCGTAGACGAAGAAGCCGATCGTGATCAGCGCGATCCAGTCGATCCAGATCGGCCCGCTGTGGTTGAGGCCGTAGATCACGATGCCGACGAGCGTGAGCGCCATGAACAGCATCGTCGCCGGCGCGCGGCGACCGTCGAAAATCCGGTCGGACATCCAGCCGCAGAGCAGCGTGCCCGGAATCGCGGCGTACTCGAACAGGAACCACGCGATGCTCGACTGGCTGAACGAGAACCCCTTGGCCGTTTCGAGGTACGTCGGGATCCAGTTCTGCACGCCGTAGCGCACGAAATAGACGAACGCGTTCGCCACCGCGATCGCCCACAGCAGCCGGTTGTTCAGGACGTGGCCGAAGAAGATTTCGCGAAAGCCGAGCGTGCGTTCCGGTTGCACGACCGCACCGTCCGGGCGGTCGTTGCGGTAGACCTCGACGGGTGGCAGCCCGCAGTTCTCCGGCGTGTCGCGCAGCAGCACGTACACGACCACCGCGATCCCGGCCGCGGCGACGGCGTTGAAGTAGAACTTGGCGCCCCAGTCGCCGAACAACATGACGCCGGCCGCGGCGAGCACCGCGACCAGGCCTCCCCCCACGTTGTGCGCGGTGTTCCAGAGCGAGACCACGCGGCCGCGTTCGTGCGCGCTGAACCAGTGCACCATCGTCTTGCCGCACGCGGGCCAGCCCATGCCGTTGAACCAGCCGTTCAGCGCCTGCAGCACGACCACGAGCGTGATCGACGTATAGATGCCCGAGACGAGCCCGAACGATGCGGTCACCGACGCCGACAACAGCAGTCCGAGCGGCATGAACCAGCGCGGATTGCTGCGGTCCGAAACCGCACCCATCAGGAACTTCGACAGGCCGTAGGCGATCGCGAGCGCCGTCATCGCCAGGCCGAGCTGCGCCTTGGTGTAACCCGGGTACTCGCGCAGGATGTCGGGCGCCGCGAGCGACAGGTTCATGCGCACGAGGTAGTACGCCGCATAACCGACGTAGATTGCGACGAACACCTGCCGGCGCAGCCGCTTGTACTCGGCGCCCTGCCGATCGACCGGCGCCCGTGCGTCCATCACCCCTGCCAGTCCCCTCGCGTGCGTGCACGGCGACTTCCGGGCGCGTCGTCGACTCCGGTGCGAACGACCGCGGCGCCGCCTTGGTGTTGCGTGCGTTCGCTATAGTACCGAGAGACCGAGGGAGCAGAACGACGATGCAACGCCGAACCGCAGGACTTCCGGTCCGCATTGTTTGCTGCACGGTCGGCTTTGCAGCGGCCGTCGCGTCACAGGCCGACGACCCCCCGAGCCGACCCGCGACGGACGCGCCGGAGCTCGCGCGGCTCGGACCGCACGCCGTCGGGCTGCGCACACTCACGCTGGTGCAGGCCGACCAGCTCGACGTGGCCGCCCTCGATCCGGCGACCCAACCCGCACCGACCCGGGACCGCAGACTCACGGTCGAAGTCTGGTACCCCGCGACGCAGGCGTCCGGCGCGACGCCGGTGACCTACGAGGACGCGATGGACTCGGAGCCGCCCGCGCCACCGTCGAAGTTCCGGATTCCCGGGCTGGCCGTGCGCGACGCGAAACCTGCGCCGGGACGCCACCCATTCGTGATCGTGTCGCACGGGTACGGCAACGTGCCCGTCGCCATGAGCTGGCTCACCGAAAATCTCGCGTCCAAGGGGTACGTCGTCGCGGGCATCCGTCACGACGACCAGTACCTGAATCCCTCTGGCCTGCCG
>DASUYI010000509.1:0-4631 GCA_036377475.1 Steroidobacteraceae bacterium
CGTGGATGAAGGAGCCGAACTGACCCACGACCATCTTGCCTTCGACGTTGGCGATCATCGGGAACTCGTCGTGCTGCTCGCGGATGCCGGGCGACATGGCGGTGCGGAACAACACGGTGTCCATCTCGAAGCGCGCGTTGCGCAGTGCGCTCTCGATGATGTCGATCGTCACGGAGTCGACCTTCACCTTCTTCATCGGCTTGCGGCTGCGCTGGAGGATCGTGGCGGGCATTGCGTGGCTCCTGGAGAAGCGGCGGGCGTCGGTCAGCGGGACTTGCGGGCGGTCTTGCGGAGCGCGCGCGCGGGTTTCGACGCCGGCTTGGGCGACCGCGTGGCCGCCTGCTTCGTCTTCGTCGACTGATGCTTGTCGGGGTAGATCAGGATGTTGCCGTGGGCATCGACGCGGCCGTGGTGCCGCGGCAGGATCACCGTGGTCGAGTCCATCTCCAGCACAATGGCCGGGCCCGGAATGCGGTTGCCCGCCTTGAGGCCGGCGCGGTCGTAGACGAGCGCCGTGACGTCCCTGCCGTCCATGTAGGCCTTCTGTCTGCCGACCACGGCGACGCCCGCGAGCGCGCCGCCCCTCGCGACCGCCTGGCGCTTGATCACGACGCCCTTGCCCTGCACGACGGCGCGCAGCGCGACGAACTCGTGCTCGAGCGGCAGCGCGAACGTGAAGAGCCGCGTGTGCTCCTGGTCGAACGGCTTGCGGATCGCGTCGAGGCCCTCCTTCCCGAGGCGCTTCAGGTCCACGTCGACGGTCAGCCGCAGACCCTGGCCGTGGTAACGCACGTCGACCTGGTAGCCGAACACCATCTCGGAGTCGGGCACCTTTTCGCGGGCGAGCGACTTCGCCGCGTCGTCGGCGAGCGCCCGGAGCTGTGCTGCGACGTCATCCGCACTCGTCTCGGTGAACTTGCGTATGTGCGTGCGCGACGATTCGTCGCGCACTGCCGTCGTGGCATCGCCGAGCGCGCAGAGCACGCCCGGGCCCGGAGGAATGATCGAAGGCCACGCACCCAGCAGCCGCGACAACGCGTTCGCGTGCAGCGGCCCCGCGCCGCCGAACGCGATCAACGCGTAATCGCGCGGGTCGTGGCCCTGCTCGACCGACACCAGCCGCAGCGCACCGACCATGTTCTCATTGACGATGTCGTAGATGCCGAGCGCCGCATCGTTGACGCTCTTGCCGAGTGACCTGGCGATTTTCTCGACGGCCTGCCGCGCGAGCACGCGGTCGAGCTGCATGTCGCCGCCGAGCCGCTGTTGCTCGGGCAGGTAGCCGAGCACGACGTTCGCATCGGTCACCGTGGGGTCGGTCCCGCCCTTGCCATAGGCGGCCGGCCCGGGATCGGCGCCGGCCGATTGCGGACCCACACGCAGCGCCCCCGTGAGCTCCGGCACGTGCGCGATCGAACCGCCTCCCGCACCGACGGTGCGGATGTCGACCGACGACGCGCGCACGGTGATGTCGCCGACCGTCGTTTCGCGCCGCAGCCGTGGCTGGCCGTTCATGATCAGCGCGACGTCGGTCGAGGTGCCGCCGACGTCGACGGTGAGCAGGTTCGGGAAGCCCGCTTGCACCGCGACCCAGAGCGCGCCGGTGACGCCACCCGCCGGCCCCGACATCAGCAGGTTGACCGGGAAGTCCTCGGCCGAGCGCGCCGAGGCGAGACCGCCGTCCGACCGCAGGATGTGCAGCTTGACGCGCTTCGCCTTGTCGTCGAGCTTCTGCTGCAGGTTCTTGACGTAGCGCTGCACGCGCGGACGCACGTACGAATTCGCAACCGTCGTGACCGTGCGTTCGTACTCCTGCATCTCGGGCACGACCTCCGAGGAGATCGACACCGGGATGCCCGGCAGCACCTCCTGCGCGATCGCCTTGATCCGGCGCTCGTGCGCGTCGTTCGCGAACGCGTTGATCAGCGACACCGTGAGCGCTTCGATCCGGCGCGCGCCGAGCACGCGCAGGTCCTCGCGCAGCCGCGATTCGTCGAGCGGGGTGACGACCTCGCCCTTCGCACCGACGCGCTCCAGGGCCTCGACCGTGAGCGCGAGCGGCGCCATCGGCAGCGACTTGTTGTAGATCACCCAGCCGCCGAGCCCGCCCGGCACGAAGCTGCGCGCGATCTGCAGCACCTGGCGGTACCCCTTGGTCGTGACCAGGCCCACACGCGCACCCGTGCCCGTGAGCACGGTGTTGGTCGCGACCGTGGTGCCGTGCATCACGTGGTCGATTTCCTCGGGCGAGACGGCCGCGAGCCCGCACACGCGCTCGATTCCGCGCAGCACGCCCTCCGACTGGTCCGCCGGCGTGGATGACACCTTGGCCTTCCACGTCTGCCCGGTCCGTTCGTTCACGAGCAGCAGGTCGGTGAAGGTCCCGCCCACGTCCACGCCGAGTCGGTACGTCATGCACTCACCTGTGAGATCCCCCGATACCCGCGCTGCGACCCCGCCGTCGCGAGTCGCCCCGCCCGTTCAAGAGTCAGTCCTGCCCGGTTGCGGAAAACCGCCGGCCTTCATCAGCATGCCCGGCAGGTTGTGACCGAGCATCTGCTGCAGCCACTTGCCGGTGTCGATCGCGGCGTCGAGCGAGACGCCGGTGACGTAGCCCGAGCGATGCAGCAGGTACAGCAGGTCCTCGGTGGCGATGTTGCCGGTCGCGGCCGGCGCGAACGGACAGCCGCCGACGCCGCCCAGGCTCGCGTCGAACGTGCGCACACCGGCCTGAAGGGCCGCGAACGCGTTCGCGTACCCGGTGTTGCGCGTGTTGTGGAAGTGGCACCGCAACGCGATGCCGGGCACCGCTTCGCGCACGCGTGAGACCAGTTCCGTTACCTGCGGCGGCACGCCGACGCCGACCGTGTCGGCCAGCGCGATTTCGAAGGGCCGCGCGTCGGCTACCCGTTTGGCAAGTTCGACGACGCGCTCGACCGGCACCTCGCCTTCGAACGGGCAGCCGCATGCCGCGGAGATCGTGACTTGTGCGCGCACGCCGGCCGCATCGGCCGCCCGCGCGATCGCGAGCCAGGCCGCCACGGATTCGTTCGTTGCGACGCCCTGGTTGCGACGGTTGAACGTGTCGCTCGCGACGACCGCCATGCCGATCTCGTTGCATCCGGCGGCGACGGCCCGCTCGAAGCCCTTGCGGTTGAGCACCAGGCCGACGTAGTGAATGCCCGACGCAGGCGGTCCGAGCGCGCGCAGCACGTCCTCGGCATCGGCGGTCTGCGGCACGCGCTTCGGGTGGACGAAACTCGTGACCTCGATGCGCCGCAGGCCCGTCGCGAGTGCGCGCCGGACGAACTCCACCTTGGCCGCCGTGGGCAGCACGCCGGGCTCGCTCTGGAGGCCGTCGCGGGGACCGACTTCGACGATTTCGACGTGGTTGCTCATCCGGTGACGCGCGGCGACAAGTTAGCTGCAATGTATACTAATATGACATTTGCTGGAAACACGCTGCTGCCGCGCGGATCGTGCCTTTCCTTGACCGACCCGTAACCCAAGGTTAGAAACCATGCTTCCGAAAGACAAGGTAACAGCATGACCGCTGCGGCCGCAGGCTTCCGCGCCGGCCCGCTCGAGGGGCTGCGCGTCATCGAGCTCGGCACGCTGCTCGCGGGCCCGTTCTGCGGCCAGCTGCTCGGCGATTTCGGCGCCGAAGTCATCAAGGTGGAACCACCCGGCCAGGGCGACCCGATGCGGATCTGGGGTCGCGAGAAGGCCCACGGCAAGTCGCTCTGGTGGCCCGTGGTCGCGCGCAACAAGAAATCGATCACGCTCGACCTGCGCCAGTACGACGGACAGGCACTGCTCAAGTCGCTGGTCGCGAAGTCGGACTTCCTGGTCGAGAACTTCCGTCCGGGCACGATGGAAAAGTGGGGACTCGGCTGGCACGAGCTCTCGGCTGTCAACCCGCGGTTGATCCTGGTCCGCGTGTCGGGGTTCGGGCAGACCGGCCCCTATTCACGACAAGCCGGGTTCGGCGCGATCGGCGAAGCGATGGGCGGCCTGCGCTACGTCGTCGGCGATCCGAACACGCCACCGTCGCGCATGGGCATCTCGATCGGCGATTCGCTGGCGGCTACGTTCGCCTGCGTCGGCGCCTTGAGCGCATTGCATCACCGTCACGTCACCGGTCGTGGCCAGGTGGTCGACTCGGCGATCTACGAAGCCGTGCTCAACATGATGGAGTCGCTGGTCACCGAGTACGACAAGGCCGGTTTCATCCGCGAACGCACCGGCGCGATCCTGCCGAACGTGGCGCCCTCGAACGTGTACCGGACCCGGGACGGGCTCGTGCTGATCGCGGCGAACCAGGACACCGTCTTCGGCCGCCTCGCACAGGCGATGGGACAGCCCGAGCTTGCCACCGACCCTCGGTACGCATCGCACGGCGCGCGGGGCGCGAGCCAGCAGGAGCTCGACGCACTCGTCGAACGCTGGACGCAGACGCTCACGACGCGCGAAGTGCTCGCGTCGATGGACGAGCACGGCGTTCCGGCGGGTCTCATCTACCGCGCACCGGAGATGCTCGACGATCCGCATTTCAGGGCGCGCGAGGCCATCGTCACCGTGCCGCATCCGGACTTCGGCGAGCTCCGCATGCAGAACGTGGCGCCGAAGCT
>DASUYI010000510.1:0-3741 GCA_036377475.1 Steroidobacteraceae bacterium
GGCGCGCTACGACAAGAATCCGCTGATCGTGCAGGGTCCCGGCGCCGGCCCCGCCGTGACGGCGGCGGGCGTATTCGCCGACCTGCTGCGAGTCTGCGCGTACCTGGGAGCCAAGCTGTGACGACGGCTGCGAGCCGGGCCTCGGCCACGGCGTTCGCACCTGCCAGCGTCGGCAACGTCGGCGTCGGCTTCGACATCCTCGGGCACACGGTGGCGGCGTTGGGCGACCGCGTGCGCGCCACGCGCCGGGCGGAGCCGGGTGTCGCGATCCGCGCCATCACCGGCGTGCACGTCGACCTGCCGCTGGAAGCCGCAAAGAACACCGCCGGCATGGCCGTGCTGGCGATGCAGAAGGATCTCGAGCTCCCGTACGGCTTCGAACTCGAGATCGACAAGGGCATCCCCCTCGGGTCGGGACTCGGCGGCTCCGCGGCCTCGGCCGTCGCGGGCATCGTCGCCGCCGCCGCGCTCGTCGACGAGCACTTGGACCGCACCCAGCTCCTCAAGTACGCGATGCAGGGCGAGGCGGTCGCCAGCGGATCCGTGCACGTCGACAACATCGCGCCGTCGCTGTTCGGCGGCCTCGTGCTGACGGTCGGCATCGACAATCCGTTCGTGAAGCAGATCCCGGTGCCCGAGCCGATCCGCTGCGTGCTCGTGCATCCGCACATGGTGCTGCCGACACGCGCCGCGCGCGAGATCCTCAGCAAGGTGGTGCCGCTCTCGGACGTGATCTGGCAGCAGGCCAATCTCGCCGGCTTCCTCGCAGGCTGTTTCAGCGGCGACCTTGCGCTGATCCGCGAGTCGTTGCTCGACGTCGTGATCGAGCCGCAGCGACAGGCGTTGATTCCGGGCTTCGTCGAGGTGAAACACGCGGCGCTGGCGGCGGGCGCGCTCGGCAGTTCGATTTCCGGCGCGGGCCCCACGGTCTTCGCGTGGTCCGACGAGGCCGACGCCGAAAAGGTCCGTGTCGCCATGGTTGAAGCGTTCGCGCGCCATGGGCTGGCGACGGACAGCTGGGTTTCGACGATCGACCGCGCGGGCGCCCGCGTCATCAGCGACTGATGCAGTACCAGAGCACGCGCGATCCGTCGCACCGCGCGGGCCTCGGCGACGCCATCGCCCAGGGGCTCGCGCCGGACGGCGGCTTGTACGTGCCCACCGCCTTGCCGCGGCTCGGACTCGAGGCATTCGACGGCGCGGCAGATCTCCGCGCCGTGGCGAAGGTCCTGCTGCGGCCGTTCGCGGCGGGCGATCGCATGGCGGAGACGTTGCCCGGGATCGTCGACGATGCGTTCAACTTCCCCGTGCCGCTCGAGGATGTCCCGGCGAGCAAGGGACCGCTGTCGGTGCTGGAGTTGTTTCACGGTCCCACCGCGGCGTTCAAGGACTTCGGCGCCCGTTTCCTGGCCGCGACGCTCGAGCGATTGCCGCGCAAGGACCCGCGTCGACTGACGATCCTCGTGGCGACGTCGGGCGACACCGGCGGGGCGGTCGCTGCAGCGTTCCACCAGCGGCCGTGGGTCGACGTGGTCGTGCTGTACCCGAAGGGACTCGTCTCGCAGCGCCAGGAGAAGCAACTCGCCTGCTGGGGCGCGAACGTGCGCACGCTTGCCGTCGCGGGCTCCTTCGACGACTGCCAGCGCATGGTCAAGGACGCATTCGTCGACGTCGATCTCGGCCGCGAGTTGCGGCTCTCGTCGGCCAACAGCATCAACGTCGGCCGCTTGCTGCCGCAGATGGCTTATTACGCCGTGTCGAGCCTCGAGCTCTACCGTCGCGAGGGGCGCAAGCCCAATTACATCGTGCCGTCCGGCAACCTCGGCAACGTCGCGGCCTGCCTGTGGGCGCGACAAGTCGGCCTGCCGATCGGCGAGGTGGTGCTGGCGACCAACGCGAACCTGACGGTGCCCGACTACCTGCGCACCGGCGAGTGGCGCCCGCGCCCGAGCCTCGCTACGCTCGCTTCCGCCATGGACGTCGGCAACCCGAGCAACATGGAGCGCCTGCGCTGGCTCTTCGGCGACGTCGAGGGCCTGCGCGAGCAGTTCAGCGCGCACCCCGTCGGCGACGACGACATTCGCGCTACGATCCGTCGCGATCATCGCGAGCTGGCACGGACCTGGTGCCCGCACACGGCCACGGCCGCGAGCGTCTATCGCACCCTGCCCGCGGAACGTCGCACGGAGCGCTGGGTGCTGGTCGCGACCGCGCATCCGGCCAAGTTCAACGACGTCGTTGAGCCGCTGATCTCGGCGACCGTGCCGGTGCCGCCGGCGCTGATGGAACTGCTGGCGCTGCCCTCGCTGCAGCGGGACACGCCACCGACGCTGGAGGCCCTGCGGGCCGTGCTGATGGAGAGAGCCGCTTGACGACGTTCTTTGGACTGCCGGGGTGGCTCTGGGTCATCTTCGCGCTCGCCGCGGTCGGCGCCGCCGCCTATTTCATCGTCGCGCAGGTGCGGACGATCCGTGCGCGGCGCGCGATCGACAACGTCATCTCGTCGGTCGCCTACGACGAGCTCCGCAACGTGCTGCTGCCGACCGGCAGCGGCGACCAGATCCACGTGAACTACCTGTTGCTCACGCAGAAGGGGTTGCTGCTGATCGACCTGTTCGACACGCACGGCATGATCTTCGCCGGCGAGAAGATGGGGCAGTGGTCCATCTTCGGGCCGAAGCGGCATTTCATGATCGCGAATCCGTTGCCGATGCTCTATGACCGCATCGCCGCAGTCCGCCAATTCGCGGGCGACGACGTGGCGGTCGAGGGCCGCATCGTCTTCTCGATGCGCGGCGAGTTTCCGAAGGGGCGTCCGGAGGACGTGATCCGGCTCGACGAACTGCAGGACCAGTACCCCGTCGTCGAGAAGTCGCCGGGCGGGGCCGCGGCCGCGTTCGCCGACGTCTGGAACCGGATCCGGGCCGCGTCCCAGCCGAACCCACTGGCGCGCTAGTCCGCCGCGCCGGGACGCAAGCCGGCCGGACCCAACGTCGAGCTTTTCTCCCGGCTTGCCGCTAGACTGCGGCTGAAAAAGGGGGATCCGGAACATGCGCTCGCCCGACCGACGGCGGATGACACGCTGATGGGCGCGATGGCTGCGACGGTCGATCCGACGGGTCTGTCGCACTTCGACGACGATGCCTGGGACGACCTGCTCAACTACATCGAGGAGCGGCGCGTCATCCCGATCGTCGGGCCCGACCTGCTGCGGGTCGACACCGACCGCGGACCGCGGCTGCTGTACGACTGGCTCGCCGAAAAACTTGCCGCACGGCTCGCCGTCGATCCGACCGGGCTGCCGCAACCGCTCACGCTCAACGACGTCGTCTGCAGCTATCTCGGCCAGCGCGGCCGGCGCGAGGAGGCCTACACGCGGCTACGCTCGATCATGCGCGAAGTCCAGTTCACGCCGCCGCAGACACTGCGCCAGCTCGCGGCGATCACCGATTTCGACCTCTACATCACGACGACGTTCGACCCGCTGCTCGAGCAGGCGCTGAATGCGGAGCGCTTCGGCGGCCAGCAGCACGCGGAAGTGCTCGCCTATGCGCCCAATCGCGTCGCGGACCTGCCGACTGAGCGCAGTCAGCTGCAGCGACCCGTCGTCTACCACCTGCTCGGCAAGCTCTCGGCCTCTCCGACCTACGTGATCTCGGACGAGGACATGCTCGAGTTCATCTGCGCGCTGCAGTCCGAGCACCTGACGCCCGAGAAGCTGTTCCACGAGCTCGAACACAG
>DASUYI010000511.1:0-2484 GCA_036377475.1 Steroidobacteraceae bacterium
GGGCTCGCGGCCCGTTCGCAGTTCAGTCACGCTGAGCGGCCGGAGGTGAATACCGCTTCGCGCTACAATCCCGTCGGTTGCCACTGACTCCAGGCACGCGTCTCGGTTCGTACGAAATCGTGTCGGTCCTCGGCACGGGCGGCATGGGCCAGGTCTACCGCGGTCGCGATCTGCGGCTTCATCGCGATGTCGCGATCAAAGTCCTGCTGCCCGAGGTAGCCGACAATTCGGATCGCCTGGCACGTTTCAGCCGCGAGGCCCAGGTCCTCGCGTCGCTGAATCACCCGAACATCGCGCACATTCACGGCCTCGAAGAATCCGCCACGACGCCTGCGTTGATCATGGAGCTCGTCGAGGGCGAGACGCTCGCCGAGCGCGTGGCGCGAGGCGCGCTCCCGCTCAGCGAAGCGACGCACATCGCGCGGCAGCTTGCCGACGCGCTCGACGCTGCGCACGAGCGCGGCATCATTCACCGCGATCTGAAGCCGGCGAACATCAAGGTGACGCCAGACGGCACCGTCAAGGTGCTCGACTTCGGCCTGGCCAAAGCACAAGACACGCCCTCGTCTGAGGCGATGTACGCACCGACGATGACCAGCCCGGCGTTGATGTCGAGGGCCGGCGTCATCCTCGGTACTGCTGCGTACATGTCGCCCGAGCAGGCGCGAGGCGCAGTCGTCGACAAGCGCGCAGACATCTGGGCGTTCGGCTGCGTACTGTTCGAAATGCTCACCGCGCGCCGCGTGTTCGAAAGTGACTCGATGACCGAGACGCTTGCCGCGGTCATGCGAGACGACATCCGCCTGGAGCGGCTTCCCGCGGCGACACCGCCTCGTGTTACCCACCTGATCGTCCGGTGTCTCGAGCGCGATCCGAAGCGCCGCCTGCGCGACATCGGCGAAGCGCGAATCGCGCTGGATGAGACCGCGGCTCCGTCATCTCGAGTCGATGAGCACGCAGGTGCGGCGGCGGCGATCCCCGCGCGCATGCCGTCGCGAGTACTGCCATGGGTCGTCACCGGCGCGGCGATTGCGCTGGCCGGGTACTTCGCCTTCCGCCCGAGCTCGACGACCATCGGCGAGAGTCTCGAGCTCGAAATCGGACCGCCCACCGATACGCGGTTTCTGATCGAGTCCAATTCGGGCAACGTGCTCCTGTCGCCCGACGGGTCGAAGATTGTCTTCCGCGCCCTGACCTCGAACCGCGACGCACTCTGGATCCGGTCGCTCGCGCGCGATGACGCGCGGCCGCTCACCGGAACCGAAAACGCGCAGTATCCATTCTGGGCGCCGGACAGTCGGCGACTCGCGTTCTTTGCCAGCGGCAAGCTCAAGACCCTCGACACCGCCGCCGGCCTCGCGCAGGTGATCGCCGACGCCCCGAACGGACGGGGTGGCAGTTGGGGCGATGATGACGTGATTGTGTTCTCGCCGAATGGCGGCGGCACGATTTTCAAAGTGGCTGCCGCCGGCGGCCAGCCCGTCGCCGTCACGCACCTCGACACGAGCCGCGGCGAGAACGCCCACTACTGGCCCGTTGTCCTCCCGGGCAGCCGCAAGTTCCTCTACTTGGTGAGAAGCGCTCGACCCGAGAACAACGGGATCTACGTCGCGGCGAGTGATGGCTCCGGCGCCACTCGGCTCACCTCGAGTCTGTCGAGCGCCATCTACGCACCGCCGTTGGACGGGTCGCCAGGTTATCTGCTGTGGGTGCAGAACGGTGAGCTGCTCGCGCAGCCGTTCGATGCCGATACCGCCACGCTGAGCAGTCAGCCATCACCGATCGCCTCCGGCGTGCGCGTGATCGAGGCGCAGCTTGGCACGCTGGCAAGCGTCTCGCGAACAGGATCTCTTGCCTGGGCGTCGGCACGGGCCGCATTGGGACGATTCGTCTGGCTCGATCGCGACGGCCGCCGACGTGACCAGCTGGCGATCGAAGAAGGGGACTTCTATCAGCCGACGATCTCGCCCGACGGGACTCGTTTCCTGTACACGCGCGTCGTCAACGGCACTGCCGACATCTATCTGTACGATTTCGCGGCGCGCCGCGCGCAGCGCATTACGCCGAGTCCTGATTACGACGAACAGCCAGTCTGGTCACCGGATAGTACTGAGATGATGCACGACGGGAACGAGAGCGGCATGGCTTCGGTGCGTCGGGTGCGCATCGATGGATCCGTGCCGCCCGTAGATTGGATACGCGATTCGGTTCAGTACTCGGCTCTCGCGTGGTCACCGGATCGGCGGTACATCCTCGTCTCGAAGGATGCACCCGGCAATGGCGTGGAGACCCTGCTGTTTCCCGCCAACGACGCGAAGACGATCACTCCGTTGCTGACAGGACCCGCAAACGACATCGCCGCGGCCTTCTCTCCTGATGGGCGCTGGATCGCGTACCTGTCGGACCGAACCGGCCGCAACGAAGTCTACGTCGTACGCTTTCGCGGCGATCAGTCGCCACCCTCGATCAGCGGCCTGCCGGTCC
>DASUYI010000512.1:0-3513 GCA_036377475.1 Steroidobacteraceae bacterium
CCTGGCGTCGCTGTATTCGCTGTACGACCAGCGCGCATTGCTGGCCGTGGATGACCTCGGCATGTGGGTCGTCGGGATGGTCTTTTCGTTCGTCTCGGCGTTCGTCTGCGTGCGCTGGCTGATCCGCTACGTGTCGACGCATACGTTCGTGCCGTTCGCGTGGTACCGGATCGCGTTCGGCCTGCTCGTGCTGGCGACGGCCTGGACCGGCGCGGTGAACTGGAGCGGCTGAACGCGCCCGATCACAGCAGGTGCCGCAGGTCGCGCACCGCAAAGCCGCGCAGCGGCGCATCGTGTCCTTTCGCCAGCGCGATGACCTTGAACCGTTCGCCCATTTCGCCCGGCAGCGTCAGCACCATCGCCTGCCGGGACAGGTTGACGCGTTCGACCAGGTCCAGGTCCGCGACGTTGCCCAGGAAACCCTCGAGGCCGCAGCCGATCAGGAAGTGCGCCTGTGTCGTGAACCCGGCGACCTCGAGACCGGCCGCCTGCGCGGCCTCCGCGACCGCGGTGAAATCGACCCAGGCGGTGATGTCCTGCAGGCCCACGCGTGCGAGCGCGGCTTCGTGGAACCGGTGACGGAAGTGGCACAGCAGCGTGCCGCGAGTGCGCTCGGACGCGTAGTACTCGCGTCGCGGCAGCCCGTAGTCGATGAACAGCATGAGTCCTCGGCGCAGCGGCGCGGCGATCGACGCGAGCCAGCCTGAGAGGCCGAGGTTGATCTCCGAGGCATAAGCGTCCGGCAATGCGCGGCCGATGTCCGACTCGACGTGCCGCACGCCCCGCTCGAGCGCGTCGCCGGCCGGACGTTCGTCGAGCCGCAGCCCCTTCCGTCCGGCATCGGCGCCGACGCCGACTGCAGACACAGTCGCGCCGCGCACGACGAAGCGCTCGACGACGAGCGCGTCGATCACCTCGTTCGCGACGACGATGCCGTCGAACGGCTGCTCGGGCAGCGTGTCGAGCCAGCGCACGCGCGACAGCAGGTGCGGCACCGCGGCGGCAAGCCGCGCGTGCTGACGCTCACGCAGGTCGGCGCTCACGTCGAGGATCCAGTACGCCCTTGGCAGCGAACCGCGTCGCTCGAGCTCCGCGAGCAGCGCGCAGGCCATCGCGCCGGACCCGGCACCGAGCTCGAGCACCACCGCATCGGGGCCGAGCTCACGGAGCACTTCGGCGCACTGCACGGCCATGCAGCGACCGAAGACGGGCGCGACCTCGGGCGCCGTCACGAAGTCGCCGGCCGCACCGAACTTGCGCGCGCCCGCGCTGTAGTAGCCGAGGCCCGGCTCGTAGAGCGCCATCCGCATGAACTCGGCAAATCCGATCCAGCCGTCCGCGCGTTCGATCGCTTCCAGGATGCGCTGCTCGAGCCGTCCGCTGTGCGCAGCTTCGTCAGCGGTCAGCTCGGGCAAGTCGACGGCAACGGTCATCGTGTGATCCGATCGGGTGAGGTATCTTGCTGCGACGGCGATGACCCCGCAGGAACGGTTCGCGGCCGCGCGTAAAGTTTAGCGCGCCGTCGCGGCATGCACCGACATGGGCACGAAGACGACAACACCAGCGACGCGCAACCCCTCTGCTGCCACGACGCCGGCGGCCACGACGACGACGTCCACACCGCTCGAAGGCCAGGTCGCCTTGATCACCGGCGGTGCCCGCCGTCTCGGCTCGGCGATCGCGCGGCGGCTGCACGCGGGCGGGGCCACGATCGCCGTGCATTACCGATCCTCCGCATCCGAGGCCGACGCGCTGGTCACGGAGCTGAACGCGACGCGCACCGGCTCGGCGGCGACGTTCCACTGCGACCTGCTCGACGTGCCCGCGATATCGACGCTCGTCGCCGCGGTGACGCAACGTTTCGGCCGGCTCGACGTCGTCGTGAACAACGCGTCGACGTTCTATCCGACGCCGATCGGCACGATCACGCCCGCGCAGTTCGACGACCTCGTCGGTACGAACCTGCGCGCGCCGCTGTTCGTGGCCCAGGCTGCCGCGCCGGAACTTCGCAAGACGCGGGGCCTGATCCTGAACATGGCCGACATCCATGGGCAGCGCCCGTTGCGGGAACATGCCGTGTATTCGGTCGCGAAAGCCGGGCTGGTCATGCTGACCCGGTCGCTCGCGCGCGAGCTCGGCCCCGAGATCCGCGTCAACGCGATCGCGCCCGGGCCGGTGCTGTGGCCGGAACACGGCATGTCGGCGGCACTGCAGGCGGAGATCGTCGGCAAGACCGCGCTCGGCCGCAGCGGCTCGCCCGAGGACATCGCGCAGGCCGCGTTTTTTTTCGTGGCCGAGGCGCCTTACGTCACGGGCCAGGTGCTCGCGATCGACGGCGGTCGCAGCATCTGAGCACGCGTTCGATCTTCACGACGTCCGGCCGAGGTCGACGACACGCAGCTCGTGTTCGGGCTCGCGCTGCTGCATGTCGCGCCACAGCTCCGCGAGTGTCCGTCGCGCCGTCGGATGCACGATCTCCGGCGCGATCTCGGCCGCCGGCCCGAGCATGTAGGGACGCCTGAGCAGGTCCGGTCGCGGCAACGTGAGTCCTGGCTCGGCGCAGACCAGGTCGCCGAACAGCAGGACGTCCAGGTCCATCGTGCGCGGCGCCCATTTCGGCGCAGTGCGCGCGCGACCGCAGGCGGCCTCCGCCTCGTGCAGGCGGTCGATCACGTCGCGCACGGGCAGACGCGTCTCGAAGCGCACCGCGAGGTTGATGAAGTCGTCGCCCACGAACCCGACGGCTTCGTTGGCGTAGGCACGCGAAACCTGCAGCGCGGGGAACTCGCGGGCGAGCAGTTCGAGCGCGCGACGCAGGTTCGCGACCGGGTCGACGTTGCTGCCCGCCGCGACCAGGACGTCGCTCATCGCGACGACCGCGTCTCAGGCCACGCCGGCCGGGCCGGGCGGAAGATAGTCCTCGCGGCGGCGCTCGATCACGATGCCGACGTCGCGCGAGCCGCGCAACGCGCCCTGCTTGTTGAGCCGCACCTTGACGGCGGTCACGCCGAACTCGGTGATCACCAGTTGCGCGATGCGGTCGGTCAGCGTTTCGACGAGCTGGAACTGCGACTGTTCGACGAACTGCTGCAGCCGCTTCGACACCTTCTTGTAATCGAGCGTGTCGTCGATGTGGTCGCTGGCGGCGGCCCGGCGGACGTCGGCCGTCATTTCGAGGTCGATCACGACCTTCTGCCTGACCTTACGCTCCCAGTCCCAGATGCCGATGATGCATTCGGCCGTCAGGCCGCTCAGGAAGATCGTGTCTGTCATGTCGCCCCGTTCGCGCGGCCCCACCGCCATCTGGTCGTTCAACCGCGCGCGGCGGGCGCAGGCGGTACGAGCTCGGTCATCGGCCAGCGGGCACGGGCGCGGATCGAACGATCGTCGCGTTCGCCCGCCGCGAGCCGCAGTTCGCCGAGGAGCGCGATCATCGCCGCATTGTCGGTGCAGAACTCGGCGCGAGGATAGACGACCCGGACGCCCTCGCGCTCGCCCATCGCGAGCATTCGG
>DASUYI010000513.1:0-5532 GCA_036377475.1 Steroidobacteraceae bacterium
GATCGGTCCGATCCACAAGTACTGTTGGTTCCGGTCGAAGGTCCCCGGAGAATGCGTCGCGTACGGAACGCTCGTACGAAGGGACGTCCCAGGAGACCCCATGCACCCGACACGCAACGATCTTTCCGCCAAGACCCGCAACCGGGTAGTCGACCTCCTCAACGGACGGCTGGCGGATGCGATCGACCTGCAGCTGCAGACGAAGCAGGCCCACTGGAACGTGAAGGGCCCGAATTTCATCGCCCTGCACGAGCTTTTCGACAAGATCGCAGACGAGGTCGAGGGGCACGTCGACGAGATGGCGGAACGCATCACGTCGCTCGGCGGCATCGCCGAAGGCACCGTACAGGCGGTGGGCGGCCGCTCGCGACTCGACGCCTATCCGCTCGGCATCGCCGAGGGGCGCGCGCACCTCGAGGCACTCGCCGGCGCGTTCGCCCGGTTCGGCAAGAGCGTCCGCAAGGCGATCGACGAGTCCGGCAAGGCCGGCGACGCGGACACGAGCGACCTGTTCACGGGCGTCTCGCGCGACGTCGACAAGAGTCTCTGGCTGCTCGAGGCGCACCTGCAGGCCGACCGCTGACACAGCTCTCCCGCTGCGGCGGCGGAGGCGCGCGCAGCGCTTGCTCCGCGCGCACGCGCGGTCCGCGCCGGCACGGACGGTTCCCGACTCGTTCGGAAAGCTGTGCGAGGCATGGATGCCGAGCCCAGAGTCTCCAGGGACGGATTCACGACGTCTTTCCGGACGAGTCGGGAACCGTCCGGGACGGCGCATGTGACCAGGCATCGGGTTCGCGTGCCGCTGTCGCAGCAGGAGGCGAACTCAACCCATCAGCAATCGGCTCTCGACCTGTTCGAGGTCCTCGGGCCGGCCCCAGAGCACGAGTACGTCGCCCTCGCGCAGTTGCGTCTCCGGCGCCGGTGAGCGACCGGTGATGCCCTCGCGCCGGATCGCGCTCACCGTGACCGGACCGCGGTCGAGCCCCATGTCGCGGATGCTGCGGTCGACCGCCGTCGCGCCGGGGGGCAGCACCACGGTGTAGAGCTGCTCGCGCGGCCGCTCGCTGTCGTCGGCGCCTTCGGGCAGGCGCGTGACGTCGCGCCGGCGGAACACGCTGCGCAGGATGGCGTAGCGCTCGTGCCGGATCTGCTCGGTCGATTCGAGGACCTCCGCCGCCGGCACCTTCAGGAACAGCAGCAGGTGCGAGGCGAGCGCGAGGCTGGTCTCGAACGTGCCCGGGATCACCTCGGTGGCCCCCGCCGCCAGCAGGGCATCGAGTTGCCCGTCGTCCTCGGTGCGCACGAGCACGGGGACGTCGGCGCGCAGGCGTCGCACGGTGCGCACGATGCGCAATGCCGTCGCCGGTGCATCGAACGTGATCACGACCACCGACGCCTGCTCGAGGCCGAGCGTGCGCAGCACCTCGGGGTGCACTGCGTCGCCGTAGACGATCGGGTCGCCCGCCGTGCGCGCGTCGCGGACGCGCAGCGGATCCGACTCGAGGCCGACGTATTCGAACCCGCGCCGCTCGAGGATGCGCGCCAGGTTCTGCCCGACCCGGCCGAAGCCGCAGATGATGATGTGCTCCCGCGCCGCGATGTCGCGCGTGGCCACGGTCTCGAGCGCCATGTCGGACGTCGTCGTGACGTCGCGCCGCAGGAGTGTGTCGGCGATGAGCCGGTTGTACCGCACGAGCAGGGGTCCCACGAGCATGCTCAGCGCGATGGCCGTCAGCAGCACCTGCAAGGTCTGCGGGTGCACGGCTGAGCCGCGCAGCAGCAGCGTGAGCAGCGCGAAACCGAATTCGCCGCCGAGGCTGACGACGATGCCGGTGCGCAGCGCCTTGCGTGTGTTCGGCACGAAGCGGCTCACGACGAACGTGACGATCAACGTCTTGGTCGCCAGCAGGAGGGCGAGCACCAGCAGCACGAGTGGCAGCTGCGCCAGCAGCTGACCGAGGTCCA
The DNA here is from genome assembly GCA_036377475.1 of Steroidobacteraceae bacterium. Taxonomy (GTDB): domain Bacteria; phylum Pseudomonadota; class Gammaproteobacteria; order Steroidobacterales; family Steroidobacteraceae; genus RPQJ01. Next base: position 1,966 of record DASUYI010000513.1, read on the forward strand.
GCAGCATGCCGACCGAGACGAAGAACACGCCGAGCAGGATGTCGTGGAACGGCTTGATGACCGCTTCGGTCTGGTGCTTGAACTCGGTCTCCGCGAGCAGCATGCCGGCGAGGAAGCCGCCGAGCGCCATCGACAGTCCCAGCTGATGCGTCGCCCAGGCGCCGGCCAGCGACACGAAAAGCACGGTCAGCGTGAACGTCTCCGTGCTGCGGTCGCGCGTGATCTCGCGAAACAGCGGTCGCGCCAGGAAGCGTCCGAGCACGAGCACCACGAGCAGTGCTAGCACCGCGCGACCGGCCATGCCGAGCAGCCACAGTGGCCCGGTCACGTCGCCGCTGTCGAGTGCGGTGGCCAGCCCGAGCAGCGGCGCGAACGCGAGGTCCTGGAACAGCAGGACGCCGAGCGCGAGCCGGGCGTGCGTGCGGGTCAGTTCCAGCTGGTCGCCGAGCTGCCGCAGTACGATGGCCGTGGACGACATCGCGAGCGCGCCGCCGATCACCACTGCCGCGCCGGGCTCGATGCCGGCGGCGTAGGCCATGCCGCCGAAGACGAGGGTGCACAGCAGCACCTGCAGGCCGCCGACGCCGAGCACCTCCGACTTCATCGCGACCATGCGCGCGAGCGAGAACTCGAGCCCCAGCGTGAAGACGAGAAACACGACGCCGATCTCGGCCAGCCGATGGATCGACTCGTCGTTCGAGACCAGACCGAGCGAGTGCGGTCCGAGCAGCATGCCGACGACGAGGTACCCGAGGATCGGCGGCAGCCGGAACCGACGCACGATGCTCAGCACGAGCAGCGAGCCCGCGAGCAGGATCAGGATCTGGGTGAGGAAATCGCCGGGCATCGGGCCTCACGTCGCCGTCGTGCCGATGCTAGCATTCCGGCGGTCCCGGAACCGGCGACGGAGGTCGCGCGTCGATGCGTGCTCGATGACGATGGGACGCACGCGCGCTCCTGAACGCCCGGCGCGACAGCATCGAACGGACTCGCATCACCACCATGCCGCACACCGGTGAGTTCCAGGCGCAAGTCGACGCGGGCACGGGGACGCTGCGCCTGTCGGGCGATTGCCGCGCACTCGACCTCGATGCGCTCGAACGCGCGCTCGCGGACTGGACGCGCGCCGGGGCGCGCACGCTCGACCTGGTCGATGTCGGGCGCCTCGACATCGGCCCGGCCTGGCTGCTCGAACGCGCCATCGCACGGGTCGCCACGACGGGCGGGTCGCCGCCCACGCTGACCGGCGAACCGCCGGGGCATTTCGCGTACCTCGGCGAGTTGCTCGCGCAGGACGAAGTGCCGGACGTCGAGCCCGAGCCATCGCGGTCGTGGCTCGTCCGGTTTGGACACGCGCTCCACGAGCGGTTCCACACGTGGTACGAGGCGCTCACGTACGGCGGGGCGCTGATCGAGACCGCGAGCCAGGCCTGGCGGTCGCTCCGTCGCCTGCGCATCGCCTCGGTCGTCCGTCACGCGCACGAGACTGGCTACCAGGCGGTGCCGGTCGTCGCCGTCATCGCGTTCCTGATCAGCGTGATCTCGGCCTACATCGGCGCGCAGCAACTGCGCCCTTACGGCGCCGAGATCTTCACGGTCGACCTCGTCGCGCTCGGCGTGCTGCGCGAGCTCGGCGTGCTGCTCACGGCGATCATGGTGGCCGGACGCACGGGCAGCGCCTTTGCGGCCGAGATCGGGGTCATGAAGCTCAACGACGAGATCGACGCGCTCGAGTCGATGGGACTGAACCCGTACGAGGTCCTCGTGCTGCCGCGCGTGCTCGGCCTGGTGATCGCACTGCCATTGCTCACGATCGTCGCAGACTTCATGGGCCTGCTCGGCGGCGGCCTGCTTGCACGCTATCTGATCGACCTGCCATGGCCGCAGTTCTTCCAGCGACTCGACGACGCCATCGGGCCGACGACCTTCTGGGCCGGGATCGTCAAGGCGCCGGTGTTCGGCATGCTGATCGCGCTGACCGGCACGTTGCGCGGACTGCAGGTGCGTGAGTCCTCGCGCGAGCTCGGCCGGCTCACGACCGTCGCAGTCGTGCAGTCGATCTTCCTGGTGATCTTCGCCGACGCACTGTTCGCGATCTTCTTCCTCGAGATCGACTTCTGATGACCGTGACACCCCCCGAAGTCGTGATCTCGGTGCGCGACGTGGTCAACCGCTTCGGCGCGCAGACCGTGCCCGACGGCGTTTCGTTCGACGTCCACGCCGGCGAGGTGTTCGGCATCGTCGGCGGGTCGGGCAGCGGCAAGTCCGTGCTGCTCAAGACCATGCTCGGGCTGCGCCAGCCAGACGCGGGGGCGGTCGTGCTCGAGGACCGCGACATCACCGGCATGACGGATCGCGAGCTGCGCGAGGTCAAGCGACGTTACGGCGTGACGTTCCAGCACGGCGCCCTGTTCACGTCGCTCACGGTGCGCGAGAACATCATCCTGCCACTGGTCGAGGCCATGCAGCTCGAGGAGGAAACGTTGCAGAGCCTCGCGGAGTTGCGCCTGCGGATGGTCGGCCTGCCGGTCGAGGCCGGCGCGAAGTATCCGGCGCAACTCTCCGGCGGCATGGTCAAGCGTGCCGCGCTGGCGCGCGCGCTCGCGCTGGACCCGGTGCTGCTGTTCCTCGACGAGCCGACGGCGGGCCTCGACCCCATCGCCGCGGCGGCGTTCGACGACCTCGTGCTGTACCTGCGCCGTACGCTCGCGCTGACGGTCGTGATGGTCACCCACGATCTGGACACCCTTGCGCGGACGTGTGATCGTGTCGCTGTGCTGGTCGATCGCAAGGTCATCGTCGATACGCTCGAGGGCATCGTCCGCAACGACCATCCCTGGATCCGCGAGTATTTCCACGGCGCGCGCGGCCGCGTGGTCGGAGGCGAGGAGGCGGGCCGTGGAGCGTGACGCGAAGTACGCGACCGTCGCCTTGTTCGCGCTCGCGTGCATCGTCGCCGCGGTCGCGTTCGTCTGGTGGTACTCGGGGCGGGGCGACCGGCGCGACTACGACACGTACGAAATCTACTTCGAAGGCACCGTGAGCGGCCTGTCGAAGGGCAGTCCCGTGCGTTACCTCGGCGTGGACGTGGGTCGCGTCATCTCGCTGGCCGTCGATCGCCAGGATCCGGGCCGCGTCAAGGTCGTCGCGGAAATCGACGCGATGGCGCCGGTGTCCGGGTCCACGCAGGCCAAGCTCGGCTTCCTCGGTCTCACCGGTCTGCTCTACATCGATTTGCAGCAGGACGCGAAAGCTTCGCCGACGCGGCGGCTGCCAAAGGGCGAGCGCTACCCCGTCATCGCTGCGCGCAAGGGCAGCATCGAGGCGTCGGCGGAACGACTGCCGGAAATCCTCGGGCAGGCCTCGGAGATCATGGCGCGCATCGAGCGCCTGCTGGCAGACAAGAACGTCGACGCGATTGCCGCGACGCTCGCGAACCTCGAGCAGGCCACGGGGCGACTGCCGGCCACGCTCGCCGACGCACAGGCGCTCGCGGCCGACTTGCGCAAGATCTCCGCGTCGACGCTCGAGCTCACTCAGCGCGCGAGTTCGACGCTGCAGACGGTC
>DASUYI010000514.1:0-4443 GCA_036377475.1 Steroidobacteraceae bacterium
GGGGTTGCTGCTGCTTGCGGCGCTCGGCTTCACGATCGACCATTACGCCGAGCGTCGAGCCGTCGAGTACCAGCAGGCGCTCGTCCGCCATGGGTGGCTCGAGGCCGCGCGCTGACGGCCGCTGCGGTCATTGCGTCTTGGCAGCGACGGCTTTCCGGTCGCATGATGCACTGCATCAATCCAGGGGGCACCTCATGCTGTTCCAGCTTCGCCTGCTGGCGTACCGCCTGCTGAAACCGTTGCTGTGGCCGGTCTCGCGCGTCGTGGCGATTCCGCGGCCCACGCTGTTCGTCGGGCCGGGGTCTGCGCAGCGCCTGTGCGCAAGCATCGGCCAACTGGGCTTTCGGCGCGTGATGGTCGTGACCGACGCCGTGCTCGTGCGGCTCGGGCTGGTCGAGCCGCTGCGGCGCGCGCTCGAAGCCCAGGGCATCGACGTGGCCGTGCACGACGGCATCACGCCCGACCCGACGTATCCAGTGCTCCAGGCCGGGTACGAGGCGGTGATGGCGCATCGCAGTGACGCGATCCTCGCGGTGGGCGGCGGCTCGGCGATCGACGCGGCCAAGGTGATCGACGCGATGGTCGTCACGGGCAAGGGCCCGGCGCGTCTGATCGGCATGCTCAGGGTCACGAAGCCGATGCTGCCGCTGTTCGCGATCCCCACGACGGCGGGCACCGGGTCCGAGGTCACCGTCGCGGCGGTGGTCACCGACCCGGTCGCGCACGTCAAGGCCGCCGTGATCGACCCGAAACTCGTCCCGATGGCCGCCGCGCTCGATCCCGAACTCATGCGCGGCATGCCGAAGCCGATCACCGCGGCCACCGGCATGGATGCGCTGACCCATGCCGTCGAGGCCTACCTGAATCGCTGGCCGCACGCGGAAACCGCCCGGCACTGCACGGCGGCGGTGCGCATGATCTTCGGCAACCTGCAGCGAGCGTACGAGGACGGCACGGACCTCGAGGCGCGCGAAGCGATGGCGCTCGCATCCTTCTACGCCGGGCTCGCGTTCACCAAGGCATACGTCGGCTACGTGCACGCCTTTTCGCACAAGATCGGCGGCATGTACGGCGTGCCGCACGGCCTCGCCAACGCGATCACGCTGCCGTACGTGCTCGACTTCCTCAAGGACGCGCCGCGCGTGCGTGACAGGCTCGCGGAACTCGCGGTGGTGATCGGCGCCGGCACGGCGACCGAGCCCCGCGACGTGCTGGCACAGCGTTTCGTAAATCGCGTGCGCGAGCTCAACAGGGTGGTCGGCATCCCCGAGAAAATGGCCGCCCTCGCACCGGCCGACGTGCCCGAGATCGCGCGCGCGGCGATGGTCGAGGCGGCGCGCGACTACCCCGTGCCCAAGGTCATGGCGCTCGGCGAGTCGGAGGCGCTGTTGCGGCGGATGCAGGCCTAGGGCCTGTTGACACTCATTGGCATGGGCTGCACCCGATAATGATTGAATATCCTTCGATGGGACGATCCATGGCAGTCCAGCGCGTTGTTGCTCCTCCACTTGTGTACGGAAAGTACACGGCGGTCGTCGCGCCTGGCGCCGGACTCCCATGGATCGTCGCGGCTCATGACAATGAGTGTTAACAGGCCCTGAGTCCGCACATTCCGCAATCGCGGTGATCGGACCCGCTTGGGTAGTCTCGCCCGTTCGATGCGGGTGGCAGCTCGAGCGCCCGGACGGATGGACCCGGGGGACGCGCCGATGAATGCCGATGTACGTGCCGATGCCGCGAATCCCACCGCGGCCGCGCCCGGCGATGTCAGAACCGAAGCGGACCGTACGCACGAGTCCGACTCCGCGCTGATCCTGCCGTACCTCGAGGCGGTCGCGCCGTCGGGAGCCGAGGCGTCCCTGCTCGCACTCGCCATCGATCGCTTCGCGCTGATCGAGCACCTGCACGGCGCGGAAGCCGCCGAGGTCATCGCCCGCCACCTGCTGTCGTCCTTCCAGTCCGCCTCGCTTGCGACGCGACCCACGCCCGTGCGCACCGCGCTCGACCGGTGCATCGCGCTGGTCGCGGACGGTCTCGAGGCCGCCGAGGCACTGGCGCTCGGGGTGGCGAACGAGTTCGGGCGCAAGTCGTGGTCCGGGCTCGGCCAGGTCACGGTGAGCACCGGGCTAGCGCAACGCTATCCGGGTGAATCGGTCGGGTCCTGGTGGTCTCGCGTCGAGTCCGCGCTCGCGCAGGCGAAGGCGGGCGGCGGCGGTCACGTGGTGGTCGATCGACGACGGCGCGCGGACGATGCGACCGGCGCGCCACCGGGGATGCACCTGCAGTGGCAGGCGCGATTCGAATGCGGCGAACCCACGATCGACCGGCAGCACCGCGAACTGTTCGAGCGCTCCGAGCAGATCCTCGAGTCGTTGCGCAAGGGCAGCCCGCAGTTCGTGCCGGACCTCGAGCGGCTCATGTCGGAGATCGCCGTGCACTTCGCCGACGAGGAGGCGATCCTCGAGCAGTGCGCCTACCCGGGCCTCGCCGGACATCGCCGTTCGCACGAAGCGCTCACGGCGAAGGCGTTGCGGTTGCAGGCGGAGGCGGCGGCCGGGCGCATCAGCCGCGAGGAACTCACGCGGTTCCTGCTCGGCGAGGTCGTGGCCGACCACATGCTGACCGAGGACCGGCGGTTCGCCGAACTCTTCGCCGCGGCTCCCCGCCGTTAGTCGCCTGCGCGCGCGCTCAGCGCGACGTGTCCACGTCGATCTTGCGCCAGCGCGTGCTGGTGGTCACCGTCGCGTCCCATTTGATCACGCGGTTGCGGCCCGCGGTCTTGGCGAGCAGCAGTGCCTGGTCCGCGCGGTTGATGGACTCGGTCACGGGTTCCTCGGCGTCGAGCAGCGCGAGGCCGAACGACGCCGTCACCCGCAACGGCGTTCCGCCCGGTCCCGCGACGAACAATTTGTCGGCCAGCCCGTCGCGCACGCGCGAGACGACCGCGAAGGCCACCTCGAGGTCGGCGCCCGGCAACGCGAGCAGGAACTCGTCGCCGCCGTAACGGTAGACGCGATCGTGACTGCGCAGATGCTCCTGAAGGTGCGCGACCACGCCGCAGAGCACCGCATCGCCCATGCCGTGGCCGTGCTCGTCGTTGATGCGCTTGAGTTCGTCGACGTCCATGAACACCAGCGTGCAGGCGCGACCGCCGTGCTGCAGCCCCGCGCGCAGGTCGTGCAGTTCCGGCAGCATCGCGATGCGCCCGAGCGCCCCGGTCAGCGGATCGCGGTTGCCGAGCGCGGCGTCGATCGAGGAACGCAGGTAATCGATCTGGACGCGAAGCCGGGCGCTGGTCGCGACGAAATCCTCGAAGTCGGCGCGCGCGACGGATGCGCCGGACCTGGCGCCACGCAACAGCTTCGCCGCGACCTGGTGCAGGCGCTGGTGCTCCTTGCCGATCGCGACGAAGGCCGGCTGGTCACGCAGGCCGTTCGGCGCCTCGTCGTAGAACCAGCGCCCGAAGGCACAGTCGCGGTGACCGGTGGCGGCACTCGCTCCGTGCTCCGACGCGAGGTCGTCGCAAAAGATCGCGCGCAGCACGTCCTCGTGCCAGGTCGCGTGCTCCTCGGTCGTGTGTTTGAGCTGCTCCGCTGCCCGGCGCAGTGTCGAAGGGTCCATCCTGAGCATTGCGGGGCTCCGCAGGGCCTACGTGCGGAGCCTCGTTTACTGTGGCGCTTCGCTCAACTCGAGATGCAAGACGTTAGGGGAGCGTCACACTTTCGAGATTTAATTCACCCGTGCAGGACTCGTCCGATAGCGTCCGCTCAGGAAGCTTGCGCCTGCTGCATCAGGACCTGCCCGTACGTGTCGCGCAGCGACCGCTTGTTGATCTTGCCGGTGGCCGTGAGCGGCAGTGCTTCGACCAGCACGACCGCGTCGGGCAGTTGCCACCGGGCGAAGTGCCGGCCCAGGTGCTCGAGGATCGAATCGCTCTGCGGCTGGCAGCCCTCGCGCGGCACGACCAGCAGGACCGGACGCTCGTCCCACTTCGGATGCCGCACGCCGATCGCCGCGGCCATCAGCACGTCGGGATGGCCGCAGGCACAGTTCTCGAGGTCGACCGAGCTGATCCATTCGCCGCCGGACTTGATCACGTCCTTGGCGCGGTCGGTGATCTGCAGGAACCCGTTCGGGTGGATCACGGCCACGTCGCCGGTCGCGAACCAGCCGGGCTCCCGATGGGCCGGTGAGTCCTCGAGCCGGAAATAGCCGCGGCAGACCCATGGGCCGCTCACCTTGAGCTCGCCCGCACTCACGCCGTCCCACGGCAGCTCGCGGCCGTCCTCGCCGACGATCTTCATGTCCACCCCGAAGATCGCGCGGCCCTGCTTCAGCCGGATCTTCATCTGTTCGTCCGCTGGCATGGGCAGGTGCTTGTCGATCATCGAGGCCGGCCGCATCCGCTCGCCGGAACAGCGTGTCGCCCTCTATCTCAGCCGC
>DASUYI010000515.1:0-5523 GCA_036377475.1 Steroidobacteraceae bacterium
GTGCGGACGCTCGCCGGGTCGCTGCAGCTCGAAGGCGCGCCGGCCGCACCCGCGTACGTCGAAGTGCAGACGCTCAAGCTCGGTGAGCAGCCGGTCGGCGTGGCGACCTGGACGCTCGAAGCCGACGCGGAGGGCGACCTCCGCAGCCTGCTCTCGAATTCGATGATCGTCCCGGCCGGCGACGGCGCCGTCACCGCGCAGGACTCGGCGCACCTGCAGTGGATGACACCCGAGGGCGCGCTGCTCAACGCAATGCACGTGATGTCGAGCAACGACGAGACACCGACCAAGCTCGAACTGCGCCCGGCCGGGGAGTCGGGCGTCTGGCACGTCAGCGGCACGTTCATGGGCAAGACCCTCGCACAGGACGTCGGGAAGGAGGCGCCGGTGTCGGTCCTGGCCCAGGCCCGTGCGCGCCGCGACCTGCTTGCCGGGCCCGATCCCGTCGGCAAGCAGCTCACGGACAACTCCTGGACGGCCGCCGACCCGACCCGGCTGCTCGCATCGACGTTCAAGGTGACGGGCAAGGACGGCTCCGGGCGCTACACGGCGATCGAAACGTCGGGACCGCTCTCGATCGAGGAACTCATGGACGCCGCCACGGGCACGCCGGTGCGCATGACGACCGCGATCGGTCCGCGATCGCTGCAGCTCGAGCGTGTGTACGTGCACGGCACGTTCTGACGCGCGATCGCCGTGATGAACTCACGTCCTGGTCGAGGCCTGGCGCGGGGCGTCGCCTGGATGGCGATGGCGGGCGTCGCGTCGGGTGCCGCCGCCACCGGGTTGACGCCGCTGTACGTCGTGCCGACCGAGGATCCACGGCACGTCGCGGTACCCGACGATCGTCCTTTGCTCGTCGAGTTCGACGCCGTCAATCGCGAGCGCCTGCTCGCAGCCCTGGGCCCGAACGCGGTCCCGACCGGCCGCGCGTCGGTCCGCCTCAGCCTCGAGGGAGTGCCCGCCACCGCGCGTACGGACGTCGACGACCCGTCGGGTCGCTGGCTCGCGGCAAGCTTCATCGTGGACCACGACCAACCGACGATCGGCGCCTTGCGTGCCGAATTCCTGGCGTCGGCCGCGTCGCCTGCGACCGTGCAAGCGTCGGAGCTCGTCGCGTTCGTCGATCGCAAGGTCGATGCGGTGCCGGGACGAGGCTGGGAACCCGCCTCGCAGACGGCGCAAACCCTGCGGGGGGACTGCACGGAGCATGCCGTGCTCACCGCGGCGTTGGCACGGTCGCTCGGGGTTCCCGCCCGCGTCGTGGTCGGCATGGTGATCGTGCGCCCCGGAACGGAGTACGTGACCGTCGGTCACGCGTGGGCGGAGCTGCGCGACCAGGATCGCTGGACGATCGCCGACGCTGCGCTCGGCCCGGCTGCCGGGCAGGCGCGCTACGTACCGCTCGGTCTGCTCGAGGACGAAGGTCCGGGGTTCCTGCTGCAGCTGCTCGACACGCTCAACGCGTGGGTCTCGCGCGTGGTCGTGCTCGGCCCCAACGACTGAGGTTCCCTGACACTCACGGCGCGGCGGCCGAGCGCGGCTCGCCCATCAACTGCCGCGCAAAGTACGTGTACTCGAGCGCGATGCGATAGGCGAGCTGGTCCTGGTTGGCGGTGCCGCCGTGCCCGCCTTCGATGTTCTCGTAGTAGAAATAGTCGTGGCCCAGCGCCTTCATGCGTGCCGCAGCCTTGCGCGCGTGGGCCGGATGCACGCGGTCGTCACGGGTCGAGGTGTAGAAGAACACCGGCGGGTAGTCCACTGCGGGGCGCAGGTTCTGGTACGGCGACCACCGTGACATGTAGTCCCAGTCGCGCGTGGCAGGGTCGCCGTATTCCGCCACCCAGGATGCGCCAGCACCGAGCTGCGTGTAGCGCTGCATGTCGAAGAGCGGCACGCCGCAGACGACCGCGGCGTAGAGGTCGGGCCGCTGGTTCGTGACCACGCCAACCAGCAGGCCGCCGTTGGAGCGGCCGATCGCGCCGAGTTTCGCCGGCGTCGTCACGCCGGTCCGCACCAGGTCCTCGGAGACCGCGATGAAGTCGTCGAAGACTTTCTGGCGGTTCTCGCGCAGGCCGGCCTGGTGCCAGCGCGGTCCGAATTCGGAGCCGCCGCGGATGTTCGACAGCACGAGCACGCCTCCGCGCGACACCCAGAGCTTGCCGGCGAGCGCGCCGTGCTGCGGTCGCGAGGGGTCTTCGTAGTAGACCGGCAGCGTTGCGCTGAGGAAACCGCCATACGCGTATTGCACGGTCGGGGCATTGCCGCGCTCGAGCACGTCCTTGCGCGCCATCACGTAATACGGCACGCGCGTGCCGTCCTTCGAGCGCGCGAAGCGCTGCTCGACGACGACACGGGCGGCGTCGTAGGCGGTCGGCGCGGCGAAGACCTTCTCGACGCGGTTGTCCGGCGTGACGTAGTGGAGCGAGAGCGGCGACGTCAGGCTCTCGTAGGTGAGCAACGCATCGTCCGTGCCACCTCCGGCCGAAGCGACCTTGATGACACCGTTGGCCGGCAGCGGAATCTCCGCGGCACGCCAGCGGCCGTCATCGGCGCGCGTCAGTCGCGCCGCACGGCCGGAGACGTTGTCGAGGTACTGGAGCACCAGACCGCTCTTGCCGAGGGCCACCGCCTCGACCGACTGCACGTCGCTCGGCGCGAAGACGAGCTCCGCCGCGCCGCCACGCAAGTCGTAGGCCACCACCGAGCCCATCGCGAAGGACTGCCCGCGATACGACCACGGTTCACGCAAGGAGACGATCGCCCGCCCGTCGAGCACCCCCTGCAGGTCCGCGTTCGGCGGGAACGGCAGCTTCGTCGGCGTCCCGAGCCCGGGGGCGTAGTGATACTCCGATTCGAAGAACGACACCGCGCGCACGATGAAGGGATGCGCTGCTCCGTCCTGCTCGACGAACGGACGGATCGCGACGTCGTCCCGCCCGCCCTCGAACAGCACCTTGGCGTCGGCCAATGCCGTGCCGCGCCGCCAGGCCTTGACGATGCGGGGATAACCGGACGCGGTGAGCGAGCCCTCGCCCCAGTTCGTGCCGACCAGCAGCGTGTCCGCGTCGACCCAGGCCACGTCCGACTTGGCCTCGGGCAACGCAAAGCCGCCCCGCACGAACGTGCCGGCCTGCGTGTCGAACTCGCGCCAGGTCGAGGTGTCGCCGCCGCCGCGCGACAGTTCCACCATGCAACGCCGATACTCGGGCGACAGGCAGACGACATGGTCGGCGACCCAGTTTTCCCGCTCGTCCGTCGCAAGGCGATCGAAGTCGATCAGCGTCTGCCAGCGCGGGGCACCGCTGCGATAACTGTCGACGGCGGCGCGGCGCCAGAGGCCGCGCACGTGCGCGTCGTCCTGCCAGAAGTTGTAGACCTGACCGGCGTGGATCGAGCCGAGCGGAATGCGCGCCGGCGAGGTCAGGATCGCGCGCGCCTCGGCGCGCATCGCGGCGAAGCGCGGATCCCGTTCGAGCGCCGGCAGGGATTTCGCATTTTCGGCGCGGGCCCAGTCGAGCGCCCTGGCGCCCTCGATCTCCTCGAGCCAGATGTAAGGATCGGCAATCTCCTCCGCGTGCAGCGGCAGGACGAGAACGGCGGCGGCCGAGGCAGCCAGAGTGAGCTTCCGGATCAAGCAAGTCTCCTGTCGAGGGCGGTGCACGCGAGTCGGTCCCGGACAGCCGGGGCTGGGCGCAGCCGTGCGCAATGGTACGGCCGGGGCGACGCGGCACGGCCTCGGGATGCGGTGGTCCGCCCGGTGCCGGCGACGAGCGACAGACACGCGAAGCCACCCCGGGGTTCCCCCGCTCGATGACCCCAGGGGCGGCAGTAGCCGCCGCGCGACGGCCCTTGGATAATCCCCAGTCCGCCCCCCGGGGACACGCCCCGGGCCCGGGACACCGGGCCGTCCCGCACGACGCACGCACGGAGACGCTGGATGAGACCGACGCTCAACGTCATCAGCCCCGCGCTTTGCGCCAGGGCCATCGACGAGGCCAAGCGCATCATGGCCGAGTCCGGCATGGAGATTCGCGGTGCCGCGATGCGGCAACGCCTGCTCGACCACGGCCTCGAGACCACGCCCGACGGCACGCGCATGCTGTTCCCGCCGGAGGTCGTCGAGCGCGCGATCGAGTCGGCCCCGAAGTCGTTCACGCTGTACGACCGCGACGGTCTGCCACACGCCGAGCTCGGCGGCTACAACGTGCACTACGTGCCGGGCTCGAGCGGGCTCAAGATCCTCGACCACCGCACCGGCGAGACCCGACTGTCCAACTCCACGGATTTTGTCGAGTACGCGCGGCTCTGTGACGGCCTCGAGCACATCGCCTACCTCGCGACCGCGTTCTCGACCAACAAGGACATCGAGTCGCAGGTGTCGGACGCCTGGCGCCTGTACATGCTGCTCACGACCTCGAAAAAGCCGATGGTTTCGGGCGCGTTCACCGAGCATGGCGTGCCGCGCATGCGCGACATGCTGCAGCTGTTCCGTCGCGACCGCGCCGAGCTGATCGCGAAGCCGATGTCGATCTTCACGATCACGGCCACCGGCAACTTCCGCTACAGCGAAGACTCGTGTCAGAACATGCTGGATTGCGTCGAGGCGGGCATCCCCGTCGAAATCGTCCCGGTGACGCTGATGGGCCTGATCGCGCCCGTGACGCTCGTCGGCGCGCTCGTGTTCCATCTCGTCGACGTGCTGACGGGCATCACGATGGCCCAGATCGTGCGGCCGGGCGCGCCGGTGCTGTTCGGCGGCGCGCCGGCGACGTTCCACATGAAAGCGGCGAGTTCGCCGATGGCCGCAATCGAGGCGCAGCACCTCAACGTCGCCTATGTTGCGGCCGCGAAGTCGCTCGGGTTGCCTACGCAGGCGTACATGGCACTCTCCGACGCCAAGTTCCTCGACGCACAGGCCGGCGGCGAGACGTTCTCGAGCGCGCTGCTCGCGGCACTCGCCGGCGTCAATTCCGTGTCGGGGCCGGGCATGCTCGATTTCGTGCTCACGTTCAGCCTGCCCAAGCTCGTGTTCGACAACGAGATCTGTGGCCAGTGTCTGCATTTCGTGCGCGAGCTGAGCGTGGTCGAGGACCTCCCCGTGCAGTCGCTCGTCGACGACCTGCGCGCGCACGACCACCTGATCACCGCCGAGCACACGCTCCGTCACTGGCCGAAGGAGCTCTACCTGACGGACACCGTGATCGATCGCGAGAACCGCGAGACGTGGCAGAAGGCCGGTGCGCGGGAGCTCTATCAACGCGCGTGCGACGCGGTGGAGTCACGGCTCGCGGCGTATCACCCGATCGAGACCGACCCGGCGCTCGACGCGGAATTGCGCCGCCTGGTGATGGCGGGGCTCACGACGCAGACGGAATTGCCCGTGCTGCCGCCTCCGCCCGAGCCGTCGAGCACCGTCGTGGCGCGCGGACGGCGGCCGAATCGCCGCCGTTCTGGCTGAGGCGCACGTGGCGTCGCCTGCGCTGATCCGACGCCGCGCGCTGCTCGGCGGCGCGGCGGCCT
>DASUYI010000516.1:0-7705 GCA_036377475.1 Steroidobacteraceae bacterium
GGCGAGCAACGGCCGGTACGAGTTCGGGTAGGGCACGTGCGTCACCCCGGGCATCGTCGGCGCAAAGCCTTTCTGCTGCGTGTACTTGCTCGACGTGAACGCGAGCGAACCCATCGTGCGGCCGTGGAAGCTGCCGATGAAACCAAGGAAGCGCGGTCGGCCCGTGACGTAGCGCGCGAGCTTGATCGCGCCTTCGACCGCCTCGGTCCCCGAGTTGCCGAGGAAGCTCATGACCGGCTCGCCCATCGGCGCGTGCCGCGCGAGGCGCTCGCAGAGCGCCGTGAAGTTCTCGTGCCAGTAGTCGCTCGAGATGTGCAGGAACTTGTCGGCCGCGGCCTTGACCGCCTCGACGACCTTCGGGTTCGAGTGCCCGGTCGAGCAGACCGCGATGCCCGACATGAAGTCGAGGAAACGGTTGCCGTCGACGTCCCAGACCTCGGTGCCGCGGCCGTGCGACATCACGAACGGATAGTCGCGCGGGTACGACGGCGAGGAGACGGGCTTGTCGCGCTCGAGCATCGCGCGCGCCTTCGGGCCGGGCAATTCGGTCTTGATGTGCGGGTTCGACACGGTGAACTCCTGGTCTTTGCATTATGCGGGCAAACGCACGGGACGCCGATGCGCCTCGCGGGTGCGCGCCTGCAGTGCGCGCAGCGTGTCCAGTTCGAGCGTCGTCGGCGGGGCGAGCGTCTCGACGGTCGCGGCGACCGCCAGCGGCCAGCCGGTGGCCGCGCGGGCGTCGGCGATCGTCGCGCCCGGGTACAGCGCGGTGAGTTGCAGTTCGTCGGTGTCCGGTGCCGGCGTCAACAGCCCGAAGTCCGTGATCACCGCCTGCGGGCCGGCGCCCCGCATCGACGTGCGCGCCCGGGCAGCACGCCCGTCGAGGAAACCGGCGCTGGTGCGAAAGTCGAGTCGCGCCACGAGGCTGCGCGGCGTCGCCTTGAGCATCACGAAGGTGCGCCGGGCGTGCGCCGCGATCTCGGTCGCGCCTCCCGCGCCGGGCAGGCGGGTCGACGGGGCCTGGTACGGACCGATCACGGTGCTGTTCAGGTTGCCGTAGCGGTCGAGCTGCGCGGCGCCGAGGAACCCGACGTCGACGCGGCCGGCCTGCAGCAGGTAGGCGAACACCTCGGGCAGCGGGATCACGCAGGCGGCGGTCTCTGCGAGCTCGCCGTCGCCGATCGAGAGCGGCAGCACGTCGGGGCGGGTGCCGAGCGTGCCCGACTCGTAGATCAGCACGATGCCGGGCGCGTGCGTGAGCCGCGCGAGGTTGCAGGCCGCGCTCGGTAGCCCGATGCCGACGAAACAGACGCAGCCGTCCCACAGCAGCCGCGCGGCCGCGATCGTCATCATTTCGTCGCGCGTGCAGTCGCTCATGCGGCTGCCCGCAGTCGGGCCAGGAACGCGGCGTGGTCGCGACAACCGAACACGTGCTCGTCCATCCAGGCTCGGAACGTCTCGCGGTCGCGCGCGATCGCGTCCCAGCGCTGGTAGAACGCGTTGTCGCGCGAGTAGTGATCCTGCACGTACGACGGATAGGCGCCGCCGGGGCAGTGCGCCACGGCCGTGACGATCCAGTGCGGCAGCACGATCGCGTTCATCGCGGGAGGCAGTTCGTCGACGATCTCTTCGACCGTGACGATCAGCACCTGGGCCGCGAGTGCAGCCTCGCGCTGCGCACCGACGATGCCGTGCACGGCCACGTTGCCGCTCCGGTCTGCGCGCTGTGCGTGCAGGATCGTGACGTCCGGGTTGAGTGCGGGCACGGCGGCGAGCCGTTCGCCCGTGAACGGGCATTCGACGCTGCGCACGCGGGGATTCGCGTTCGCCAGGTCGGTGCCGAGGTAGCCGCGCAGCATCGCGAACGGCAGGCGCGCGGCGCCCGCGCAGTAGGCCGCGGCGACGCCCGCGTGCGTGTGCTCGTCGAGCTCGAGTGGGCGCGGCCAGCCGTGCTCGACCGCATCGCGCAACCGGTGCAGCGAACCGACGCCCGGGTTTCCGCCCCACGAGAACGTGAGCCGGCGCGCGCAACCCATGCCGATCATCTGGTCGTAGACCAGGTCGGGGGTCATGCGCACGAGGTGCAGGTCACGCCGCCGCTGGCGGATGATCTCGTGACCGGCCGCGAACGGAATCAGGTGCGTGAAGCCTTCGAGCGCGACGCAGAGTCCGTCGCGCACGTGGGTCGAGATCGCCTCGGCCAGCGGCACGACCCGCTGTGCACTCACGACTCGACCACCGTGCGCGACTGCTCGCGCAGGTACTGCGCGAGGTAATAGAACGAGGCGATCGCCTTGCCCGTCGAGCCCGAACCCTTCCAGCCGCCGAACGGCTGGTAACCCGGCCACGCCCCGGTCGTCGCGCCCTGCTTGCGGTTCGCGTAGGTGACGCCGGCCTCGATGTGTTCCTGGAACCACGGCACTTCGTCGGGCGCGCCGTAGAACCCCGCGGTGAGTCCGAGCGTCGAATCGTTGGCGAGACGCATCGCCTCGTCGCGCGTCGCGACCCGGTGCAGCATCAGGATCGGCACGAACATCTCGTGACGCCAGAGCGCGTGCGCGAGCGGCGCCTCGGCCAGCACGGGCTCCACGTAGTGACCGCGCGCGAGTTCGCCGCGGCGCAAGTCGCGCCCGCCCGCGAGGATCGTCGCGCCCCCCGCCCGAAGCTCGTCCACGTAACGCGCGTGGTTGGCCGCGGCGTTCGCGTTGATCACCGTGCCGAGCCAGTTCTCGCGCCGGCACGGGTCGCCGACCCGGATCGCGTCCATCTGGGCACGGAGCCGCTCGATCAGTGCGTCGGCGACGTTTCGATCGACGTACAGCCGGGACAGGGCGGAACACTTCTGGCCGTCCAGGCCGTAGGCCGACCGCACGATGCCGGCCGCGGCGTCGTCGAGGTTCGCCCCGGCCGTGACGATGCACGGGTTCTTGCCACCCATCTCGGCGATGCAGGGTCGTGGCCACGGACCCGCCGTCATCTGCCGGAGCAGCTGCATGCCGACCGCGACCGAACCGGTGAACGTGATGCCCGCCGTGGCCGGATGCGTCGCGAGCGCCTCGCCGATCTCGCGGCCCGGGCCCGACAGGTACTGGAACACGCCGGGTGGCAAGCCTGCGTCGCGAACGCAGTCGGCGAGCAGCCGGCCGGCCCACGGCGTGTCGGTCGAGCCCTTGACCACGACGGTGTTGCCGGTCACGAGCGCCGCCGCCGCCGGCCCGCCCGCGAGCGCGAGCGGAAAGTTGAACGGGGCGATCACGACCCAGGCGCCGTAGGGGCGCATCACGCTGCGGTTCGTCGACACGATGTCGGCGAGCGGGTCGTTCGGCAGTGCGCGCTCGTAGCCCGCGTGCTGCTCGAAGTCGTCCGCGTAGTGCCGGAAGAAGTCGACGGTCTCCTGCGCCTCGCCGAGCGCTTCCATGCGGTTCTTGCCGACCTCGAGCGCGAGCGCGGCGGCGATCTCGTAGACGCGCGCCTCCATGACGTCGGCCACGCGTCGCACCAGGCGTGCGCGCTCGGCGACAGGGGTCGCACGCCATCCCGGGAACGCCCGCTGCGCGGCGTCCATCGCCAGTGCGACGTGCGCCGCGCTCGCGACCGCGAACTCGCCGAGCACGATCTCGCCGTCGATCGGGCTCACGCGCGTCACGTACGACCCCGCCGCGACGTCGGCGCCGTCGAGAAACAGGTCGTGACGACCGCCGAGCGTGTCGCGCACGCGGGCGAGCGCGGCATCGAACCGATCGTGCAGCTCGGCGGGCGGGTCGAACATCGTCGCGTAGGTCAGGCGAAAGCCCATGGCCGTCACCCCTGAGTCGTCGAAGATGGGCGCGGAAAGTGGCGCGCGAGCAGGTCGTCGAGCGTGTCGAGCGCGTCCGCAAGCTCGCGCTCCCCGATCACCAGCGGCGGCGCGATCAGCAGCAGGTTGCCGCGCGCGCCGAACGACACGCCTGCAGCGAGCGCGTCCGCGAGCAGCGCCGCCAGCGCCGGCGCGGTCTGCGGCCACGGCGCCAGCGGTTCGCGCGTGGCACGGTCGCGCACGAGTTCCAGCACGGCAAAGAGGCCGTGGCCCCCGCGCACGTCGCCGATGACGGCGTGCTGCGTGGCGAGTCGCTCGAGCCTTTCGCGCAGCAGCGGCCCCAGTCGCCGCGACCGCTCGACGAGCCCGTCCTCGCGGTACGCGTCGATCGCGGCGGAACCGGCGGCACACGCGAGCGGATGGCCGCAGTACGTCAGTCCCGTGCCGAGCACCCGGTCGTCGAGCCGTCGCGCGAGTTCGCGCGAAAGCACGACCGCGCCCAGGGGGAGCATGGCGCCGGTGAGCCCTTTCGCGAGCGTGATCACGTCCGGACGACCGGCGTCGCCGTAGCGCTGCCACGCGAACCACTCGCCGCAACGCCCGAACGCGCTCATGACTTCGTCCGCGATCAGCGGGATCGCACGCGCCCGGGTTTCGCGGCGTACGGCGGGCCAGTAGGTGTCGGGGGCGACGATGCCGTTCGAGCCCGCGTTCGGTTCGACGATCACGGCCGCCACGCGCTCCGCGCCGAAATGGTCGATGCGCTGCGCGATCGCGGTCGCTGCCCGCTCGCCACACTCGGCGTCGCCCGCGCTGCCGAACGGGCAGCGATACGCGTACGGCGGCGCGACGTGGCTCACGTGCATCGCGTCCGGGTCGATCATTGCGCGCGTGCGGGTGTCGCCCGATAGTGCCATCGCCAGGTGTGTCGAGCCGTGATACGAGCGGTCGCGCGCGATGACCACGCCGCGGGGCAGGTCGCGTGCCTGGCGCACGATCTTGACCGCATGCTCGTTCGCATCGGCGCCGCCGAGCGTGAAGAACACGCGGCCGCCGTCGAAACCGGCGAGGTCGAGCAGTTTGTCGGCGAGCTCGGCGCGGGGGCGAGCGCCCCACGCGTTGGTCACGAAGCAAAGCCGTTCGGCCTGTGTGCGGATCGCCGCCACGACGCGCGGGTGCTGGTGGCCCAGGTTGCTGCACTCGGCGAGGCTGCTCATGTCGAGCACGCGCCGGCCGTCCTCGAGGTGCAGCCACGCGCCGGCGCCGCCCACCACGGTGGGCGCGTCCCACTGCGACTGCGCGCACCAGCTGTGCAGGACCGTGTCTCGCTCGGCGTTCAACGCGCTCCCCCGTTCGACACTGGCCGATGATCGCACAGGTGCTTCGCACTGCGAACGACGCACGGTCGCGGCCCGGCGACCATTCAGGGCCCCGTACGACGCAACTGGCGCAGCAGTGCGTCCGGCGACACGGGCCGGCCGAGCAGGTCGCGCATGAGCGTGCGCGTGTCGCGCTCCGAGCCGAAACGCAGCAGCTGTTCGCCGAGCCACGGGTACCAACGCGGGTTGCCGGTGTCGAACGGGCCAACCGCGGCGGCGACGCGATCCCGAATCTCGGCCGTGAGCACGGCGCCCAGCCCGTAATTGACCATGTAGCCGGGGTTGCCGGCGAGTTGCACGCGCATGGCCCACCAGGGCACCTCGGGGTGCGGCGCGATGCCGAGGTACCGGTGGGTGATGTCGGTCCAGACCGCGTTCGGGTCCAACGCCGGATCGCGCAGCAGTCGCAGCTCGAACAACGACCAGGCGACGTCGAGCACGACGTTCGCGAACAGCGCCCGCATCGAGGTGGCCTCGTCGGTCGCCGCGCCGAGGTACCGCCGCTGCCACGCCGGCTCGTGCACGCTCCACGAGGTCACGTCGGCGAACGCTTCGACGAACAGCGTGTCCGGCCAGTCCATGTACGCGGGCCGCGTGCGGATAGCGCTCACGTGCACCGCGTGGCCGTTCTCGTGCACGAGTTCATTGAGCGAAAAGAGGCCGCCGGCCGGGTACGTGCCGAGCACGCGCGCACGCGGGCGATGCCACGCGCCGTCGACCACGCGCCCGCGCTCGAGGAAGTCGGAATAGGCGAGCGGCGACTTGTCGGGGCGGGGCTCGAGGTCGAACACGACGCGGAGGCCGTCCAGGTCGGCGCCGAGGTCGCGGTAGAAGCGTCGGTTGGCGGGCAACAGCACCGAGGCGGGAATGTCCGATTGCAGCTCGCGGTTCGCGCGGCCGTGGACGTAGCGGAAGTCCCACGGTTCGATCAGGTCGCCGCCCGGGTTCGCCGCGCGCCAGGCCTCGAGCACCTGCACGAGCCAGCGCTCGACCGTCGCCGTGTCGACGCCGATCGCACGGGCGGCGGCGTCGATCTCGGAGCCTTCGCGACGTGCCTGCGCGGCGGCGAGCGCGATCATCCGCCGATACGGGCTGTCGGCCTCGTTGCGGCCGTTGAGGGCACTCCAGAGCGGCCGGAAGGCATCGAAGATCGCCTTGCGCTGCGCGGGGTCGTCGACGACGTGCAACAGTTGCAGCGCCGTACCGCGATCGATCTCGCCGGCGCCGTGGCGCAGGTGATTGCCGTGCTCGACGTAGCAGCTCACGAGGGCCGCGCGCAGGTCGTCGTACCCGAGCTCGCGACGCCCGGCGTCCCGGCACTCGCGTGGACGCGCGGCGTCGGTCGAGTCGTCGCTGTCCAGCGCCGACAGCGTGCGACGCATGGCCTCCACGGCGCGACGGTCGTCTCCGGAGGTGGTGCCGATCGCCTGCATCGCCGCCTCGAGTTCGCGACGGGTCGCGGCCTCGACGGTCTGCCAGTCGTCGAGATCGCGATCCCGGTAGCGTTCGGCGCCGCCCGATTCGAGGTAGCCGACGGCGCCGACGGCGTCGAGGTGATCGATGAATGCCGACTCGGCCCGCGTCACGGCTGCCGGTGTGCCGGCGCCCTGCGCGGCGCAGGCCTGGCAGAAGGGGGTCAGTGCGACGATGAGGCCCGGGAGTGCGCGGTGCATCGCCCGATCATAGCCAACCCGGTGCCGCGACGGTCACGCCCGGCTCACGGCCGCGTCTTCACCTGCATTTCCTCGCGCCGGTAATCCAGGATCAGCGTGTCGACCCGGCCGAGGACGTCCATGCCGATCATCAGCGCGGGCGTCGAGGTCAGCTTCCAGTGCTCGAAGATGTGCAGGTCCGCGAAGCGGATTTCCGCGCGACGCACGATCAGGTCGCCGGCGACGATGCTCGGGATCCGCACCCGCATCGCCGGCTGCACGTCTTCGGTCACGCCGATGATCGCATCGTCGAACGGGTCCTGCTCACCGCGCCGCCGCGCGAGCGCCTCGTGCAGCGCGAGGTTGCCGACGGTCGCCTGCCCGCCGGTGTCGATGATCGCGAGCGTCGGCACCGGACCCACCATCACCTGCGCCCGGAGACCGTGCGCGCGGACGTAATCGAGCGGAATCACGGAGTAGCCGGCCGGCGCTTCCTGCTTGCGCGAGCGCGCGATGTTGATGCGGTCCTTGCGGAACTCGATCACGATGCGCTTGTCGCGCAGGCCGTCGCCGCCGAGCACGCCGTCCGCGCCGCCGAAGACGTCGGCGACGATCGGCAGCGTGACGTCGTCGACGCGCAGCTCCCCGAACTCGAGTGAACGCACCTTGACAGTGGGAACGACCGCGGAGCCCGTGACACCGCGCACGCGAGCGCCGTCCGGTTTCACGGTCAGCCCCAGCTGCTCGACGACGCGCGGGATCAGCGCGGAGCGCGTCGCGCCGGTGTCGAGCACCAGCCGGAACGGTCCTCGTCCGTCGATCAGCACTGGCGCCCAGATCCGGCCGATCGCGTCGCGGGTCGTGGGCGCCACGTAGCG
>DASUYI010000517.1:0-3315 GCA_036377475.1 Steroidobacteraceae bacterium
AGGCCGTGCGGCACTCGGAGCATCGCGGCCGTCTCGTGCAACGCCTGGGTCACGTCGCGCGTTCGCGCGGCGCCGGCGCCGTCTGGATTCACGCGGTGTCCGTCGGCGAAGTGCAGGCGGCCGCGGGCCTCGTGCACGCGCTCCGGCGCCGGCATCCGCAGCTGCCGATCGTCGTCTCGACCGTGACGCCGACGGGGGCACAGCGCGCGCGAACGCTGTTCAAGGACGACGTGCAGCATTGCTACCTGCCATACGACCTGCCGGGCGCGGTGCGCCGGTTCCTCGATCGCGTCTCGCCGCAGGTTGCCGTGATCCTGGAAACGGAAATCTGGCCGACGCTGTATGCGGCGCTCGGCCGTCGCCGCATCCCGCTCGTGCTCGGCAGCGCACGGCTGTCGGCGCGCTCGGTCGACCGCTACCGCCGCCTGGCCTCGCTGCTGCGCGACACGCTGTCGGGTGGCATCGTGATCGGCACGCAGACGGCGGCGGACGCGGACCGCTTCCGGCAGATCGGCGCGGCCAAGGACCGCGTGCACGTGACCGGGAACATCAAGTACGACCTCGAGATCCCGGCGTCGCAGGTCGACGCCGGGCGTGCGCTCCGTCGCCGCTGGGGCGAGGCGCGCCCGGTCTGGATCGCCGGCAGCACGCACGAAGGCGAGGAGGAGGCGGCGCTCTCGGCGCACGCTGCGGTCCGTGCGCGACTCCCGACGGCGCTGCTGCTGCTCGTACCGCGTCATCCGCAACGCTTCGAGGCCGTGCGCACGCTGCTGCGCCGGCGCGGCACGGGGTTCGCCCAGCGGAGTGCGGGCGAGCTGCCGGGGGCCGACGACGACGTGTTCCTCATCGATACGCTCGGCGAGTTGCAGGCGTTCTACGCGGCGAGCGACGTCGCGTTCGTCGGCGGCAGCCTCGTGCCGATCGGCGGGCACAGCCTGCTCGAGCCCGCGGTGCTCGGCTTGCCGATCCTCTCGGGCCCGCACACGCACAACGGCCAGGAGATCGCGGAACTGCTCGGGCAGAGCGGCGCACTCGAACTCGTACGCGACCGCGATGCGCTGGCGCGGGCGTTGCTCACCTGGCTGGAGGCGCCGTCCCTGGCGCACGAAGCGGGCGAAAGCGGTCGGCGCGCCGTGGCGGCGAATCGCGGCGCCGTGGACCGCCTGGTCGCGATGATCGAGCCGCTGCTCAGCCGCCCGGTGGTGGCGGGGGCGACCGCGGAGTCGTCGCCGGCGTCGACGGCGGACGCACGACCGGGAGCGTCGTCGGGGACGTGAGGAAGCTGTTGATGCTCGCGAGGTCGTCCTGCACGAGCCCGCCCGCGGCCGATTCCAGGCGAACGGTATTGATGAGGTAGTCGTAGCGGCTGCGTGCGAAGTCGCGCTGGGCCTCGAACAACGTGCGGCGCGACGCCAGCACGTCGACGGTCGTGCGCGTGCCGACCTCGAAGCCGGCCTCCGTCGCCTCCAGTGCGGTCTGGCTCGACTTCACGGCCTGTGCGAGGGCCTGCACGCGCGCCTTCTCCGCGATCACCCCAAGGTATGCGTCGCGCGTTTCGCGCTCGGCCGAGCGCATCGTGCCCTCGAGTTTCTCCCGGGCGGCACGCTGCAGGTAGACCGACTCGCGCACGCGCGACTGCGTCGTGCCGCCGCTGAAGATCGGAATGTTCACCTGCACGCCGATCGTGTCGTCGGTCTGGTTGGAGTCCGCCGGGCCGGTGAGACCGTTGTTCGTCGCGGTGGTGTCGGAGTCGAACTCGTTGCGCGACGCGAACAGGTCGACCGTGGGGTAATGGCCGGAGCGCGCCACCTTGACGTCCCGGGCCGCCACCTCGGTCTCGAGACGCGCCGCGATCACCGAGAGGTTGTTCTCGAGCGCGCGGTCGACCCATTCCTGCTCGGCGGCCGGGTTCGGCGCATCGAGCGGCATCTGCTCCGCCGGCTTGGCGAGCGTCGTGTACGCCTCGTTGGTGAGTTCGCGCAGCACTTCCTGCGTGGTCGCAAGCGTGCGCTTGGCCGCGATGACGCCCGCCGTCGCGCTGTCGTGCGCGGCGCGTGCTTCCTGCACGTCCGTGATCGCGATCAGCCCGACCTCGAAACGCTTGTCGGCCTGCTCGAGCTGGCGGGTCAGCGCCTCGAGCGTCGCCTGCGCGGCGGTGAGCGTGTCATCGGCCGCGAGCACGTCGAAATACGCCCGGCTCACGCGCACGAGCAGGTCCTGCTGCGCGGCGCGGTAGTTGGCCTCGGCGACGGCGACCGAGGCATCGGCGCGCTTGAGCGCCTGCCACTGGTCCCACCGGAAGAGCGATTGCGTGACCTGCGCCTCGTAGGTCCAGAAATCCGAATCGACCTGCTGGTTGTTCGGCACCTGCACGATGATGTTCGGCGTGGTCTCGTCGTCGTCGTGGTCGACGCTCTGGGTGAATGTCGACTCCGCCTCGGATTCCCGCGTCGCATACTGCCCGCTGACGTTGACTTGCGGCAGCAACAGCCCACGCGCCTGCGGCTTGGCCTCGAGCGCGGCCATCTTGCGCATCTCGGCCTCCCGCAGGACCGGGTCGCTGCGCACGGCCGCCTGATAGACGTCGATCAGGTTCTCCGCGCGTGCGGGGGCGCCGACCACGAGCGCGGCCGCGACGCTGCAGGCAAGAAGGAGCGATTTTCTTGTCATGGGCTCACTCTGGCGGCAGGGGCCGCGTCTGGTCAACTAGTGTTGTACTAGACTATATCACCGCTTATGCGATTGGCTAGTCCCCCTCCGCCCGGTTCAGAACACGAACTTGGACGGTACCGGCGCGTGGACCAGCGGCGTCATGCCGGTTTCGAACAGGCTCTCGCGCACCCATTCGTCCGCACCGACCCGCGTGACGCGCCGGGCATCGAGCAGGGGCCCGGGACCGATCGCCACGAAGAGCCGTCCGCCGACTTTCAGCGCCCGCTCGAAGCGTGCATCGTAGATCGGCAGGGACGCGGTCAGCGCGATCACGTCGTAGGCCTCCCGCTCGCTGAGCTGCATCGCGTCGCAGGTGTCGGCCACGACGTTGTGCACCCCGACGCGCCGGTGCGCCGCCTGGGCGCCGGCGACGAAGTCGGGAAACAGGTCGACGGTACGCACGCTGCGCGCCAGCCGTCCGATGCAGGCTGCGAAGAATCCCGTGCCGGTGCCGACCTCGAGCGCGAGGTCGCCCGGTTGCACGTCGAGCGCCTGCAGGATGCGTCCTTCGACCTTGGGTGCGAGCATCGCCTGGCCGTGCCCGATCGGCACGTTGGTGTCCGCGAACGCGAGCTCGCGATACATCGGCGGCACGAACTCCTC
>DASUYI010000518.1:0-2691 GCA_036377475.1 Steroidobacteraceae bacterium
GGCCCCGGCATCGTCGACGAGCTTGACGCTTGTGAACGCAATCGGCTTGCCCTCGCACATGAGCTTGAGCGCCGTCGGGTCGGTGGGCTCGACGAGCCGGGCCGGCGTGCCGACCGCGAGGGAGCGACGGTCGACCGTAACGTAACGGTACATGGATCCGGGCTTCGGGAAGCTCACGGCCAGCGAGGCTTCGGCTAGGCCGTAGACGGGGTACATCGCGGTGCGGGGCAGGCCATACGGGGCCAGGCGATCGAGGAACTCCTCGGCCAGCTCGACCGAGATCGGCTCGGCGCCATTGAAGATCAGCCGCACGGACGAGAGGTCGTGGGCGTCGAGAGTCTTGTCGCCGAGCGCCCGCAGGCAGTGGCGGTAACCGAAGTTCGGTGAGCAGGTGAGGGTTACCCGCTTTTCCGAGCACCACTTCAGCCAGAGCAGTGCGCGCCGGACGAACAAGTCCGTCGGCATCAGGTGCTGCCGCACGCCGGAGTACATCATCATCAGGTGAAAGCCGATCAGGCCCATGTCGTGCGTGAGCGGCATCCAGCTCAGGGACACGTCGTCTTCGCTGAACCCGGCCGCCTGTCGCGCGCCCTCGGCGTTCGCGAGGATGTTGCGGTGAGTCAGCACGACACCCTTGGGCTCGCTGGTCGAGCCGGACGAGAACTGAATGAACGCGGTCTGGTCCGCGGTCAGCGCAGCCGGCGTGCCGGGCTGCGAGATGTCGTCGAGCGAATCGGTCAGGAACGTGCGCGACGCGAGCGTGGTCCACGTCGAGGACTCGTCCTGGGCCTCGGCGAACGCCGCGAGCCGGTCGCGCAATTTTCGGTCCGTGTAGAGCAGCGGCGTGTCCAGCAGCTTCGCGATCCGCAGCAGCTTGTGCTTGTGCTCGTCGCTGATGCCGACCGCGACCGGCACGGGCACGATGCCGCCGTAGAGACAGGCCCAGTAAGCGTCGATGAATTGCTCGTTGCTCGCGACGTGCAGGATCAGGAAGTCGCCCGGGCGTGCGCCGGTGCGCTGCAGGTGACGCAGGATGCCGAGGGCACGTCGGCGGAGGTTCGCAAGCGTGAGCCGCTTTTCGGCGCCTTCGCCTTCGAGGTAGACGATCGCGCCGTCGCCGCGCGCGCGGTCGTCGAGCATCTCCGGCAGGGTCTGGTACTTGATGGTCGTCATGGGCTGTGCAGCGGGCGGCTGGCGCAACCCGGGGACGGGCGGCGACAATTCCGTTCGAGGTGGAAAGAGCCATTTTACTACATGCGTCGCTCGCGCCCGGCCTGGTGCCGGCGTGGGCGGCACGGCTGCTCGAGGCATTGCCGTACGCGCGGCGGTTGCAGCTCGAGGGCGCCGACGCAGCGGTTCGCACGGCCAGTCTCGCGGGAGTGGCGCTGGCGCTCGCGGGGTCGGCGCGCACGGCAGGCGTGCCGGCGCGCATCGCGGACCTGCAGTTGCACGACGGGCAGAAGCCACGGTTCGCGTCCGGCCCGTACTTCAGCGTCTCGCACACGAACGACCGCGTGGCCTGCGTCACGTGCGACGGCGTCGACGTGGGCCTCGATATCGAGACCGCGCCGCCCGCGGGCGGAGGATCGACGCGGACGCTGTTGCAGTGGACCGCCACCGAGGCAACCCTCAAGGCCGCAGGGACGGGCCTGCGACGCATCGGGGACGTTCGCGTCGACGTCGACGGGCTCGTGTCGGAGATGGACGGGCGGTGCTACCTGCTGCGCGAGGTGCGCCTGGCGACGCACACGTTCGGGCACGTGGCGGCAGCGAAACACCTCGACCTCGACATCGAGGTCCTCGCGCTCGACAGCGTCGAGGTGTCAGCGGCGCTGCAGCGCGCCCTCGGCTTGCCGGCGCAACGCTGAGAGCGATCCGGCCATCTTCGTCTGCCACTGTGCGAGCGCGGCGGCGTCGGTGGCACGCCCGACCTTGACCGGCTCACCGTAGACGATCGCGACCCGGCTGAACGGCAGCGGCAGCTCGAACTCGTCCCAGGTCTTGAACGTGTAGGCGCGCGAGGCGGCCACTGCGACCGGCAGGATCGGCTTGCCGGTGATCTGCGACATCATGATTGCGCCGGGCTTGAACTCGTGCAGCGGCCCCTTCGGACCGTCCGGAGTGATCGCGGGCGACACCTGCTGCTTGACGATGGTCTCGTAAAAGTCGCGCAGGGCGCGCGCGCCGGTGTGCGTGGACGACCCGCGAATGACCACTCCGCCCACCTTCTCGACGAGCATCGCCGGCGCCGTGCCATCGATCGATGGACTGATCAGGAACCCGGCCTTGAGGCCTTCGCTGCGCAGGTCGAGCACCGCGCGTACACCGAACAGCATGTGCTGGTGCCAGTACACGGGGATCAGCGACTTAGACTCGCGCACGGCCAGTCGCGCGCCCTCCATGCCCGCCACGTGCGTGACGCGGCAGGTCGCCCAGAGCATGCGCACGATTCCCCAGGCGATCGCCACCGCGGCGCGATACATCAGCAAGCGGGCCCGTGTCAGGCGACGCTGGCCCCTGGTGACCCGGCGGTACAACGTATTGCGCAACGGTTCTTGCGCAGGGCCGGTCGGGGAGGCTGCGTCGGTGCTGGGCTCGTCTCGTTCGTTCATCGTCGCCTCGAACGCGCCGAAGCGCTCGTCACACCTCGTCCGGGCACTCGGCGTGCTCGAGTTGCAACGCGGAATGCGT
>DASUYI010000519.1:0-7123 GCA_036377475.1 Steroidobacteraceae bacterium
AACGCCGGGGTCTCGAATCCGAAGCGTGGGCCGAGCACGTAGTGCGCGACCAGCCCCGTCGCCGAGACCTGCGGGTCGACCACGACGAGCAGTTCGAGCGATTCGAGGGCGCGTCGGGCGCGGGCCTGGTTCGGCCACGACGCGAGCGGGTTGCCGCCGACCACGAACAGCGCGCGAACCTGACCATCGCCCGGGGTGAGGATCTCGTCGACGAGTGCCGCCGTCGGCAGCCCTGCCGCCGTCTCGCCGAGACCGCGGACGCGCAACGGCGGCCCGACGCCGAATGCGGGTCGAGGCTTTTCCGCTCGCGCAACCCCCGAAAACTGTCGGAACAGGACACCTCGGTTGGGAATCGGCTCGCCTGCGCGCACCCACCGACCGCACACGGTGTTGAGCGCGAGCACGAGGTACTCGAGCAGCACGCCGTGCCCGGCCATGTTCGGCCCGGTGCCCGCAGTCACGTTGCCCCGTCGAGCGCTCCCGAACATCCGTGCGGCGTCGACGATCGCCTGGGCCGGGACGCCCGCGAGCGGCGCGACACGCTCGGGCGTGAACGGCGCGACGGCGGCGCGGAGCGACTCGAACCCTTCAGCCTCGGCGGACACGAATGCGACGTCGTGCAGTCGCTCGGCCACGATGACGTTGAGCATCGCCGCGAGCAGCTCGACGTCGCGACCCGGCAGGCACTGCAGGTGCAGGTCGGCCTTGCGTGCCGTCTCGGTCACGCGCGGATCGACGACGATCAGCTTCAGGCCGCGTTGCCGCGCCTCGTGCAGGCGCTTGGCCGGGTTGAACGCGGGGATCCCGCCCCACATCGACACCAGCGTGTTGGCCCCGACCAGCATGCAGACGTCGGCTTCGGCAAAGGCCTGCGGCCCGGCGCCCCAGCGGCCGTGCAGGCCCATCGCGACGGGCTTGCCGGGCTGGTCGATCGTCGCGTTCGTGAAGCGCATCGGCGAACCGATCGCGTCCATGAACGCATCGCGCAGCATGACGCCCGCCGGGCAGAAATTGCTGAAGGTGCCGTTGTAGATTGCGACCGAACGCGGGCCGTGCGTGGCGAGCACGCGTTGGAGCCTGCGCGCGATGCCGTCGAGCGCGACGTCCATGCCCACCGGTTGCAGCGTGCCCGTGTCGTCGCGCTGGAGCGGCCGGAGCACGCGACGCGGGTCGGCGTGGAACTCGTGGAAGTTGCGGCCTTTGACGCAGCTGTAGCCGTGGTAGGCCGGGTTGTCGAGGTCGCCGATGGCGTGCACGACGCGGCCCTGCTCGATCGTCACCGTGAGCCCGCAGGTCGCGTGGCAGAAGCGGCAGATGGCGGTGGTTTCGGTCATCGCGCACTCTCCGCGGCAGCCAAAGAACGAGGGCGGCGCCGTCGCGGGCGCCGCCCTCGGGGGCTCAGCTCAGAACTTGACGGTGAAGTCGACGCCGTACGTGCGCGGCGGGCCGAACTGCGAGACCTCCTCGCCGAAGAACGAGATGATGTTGACGCGGTACAGCTCGTCGCTCAGGTTCTTGCCCCAGAGCGCGACCTCCCACGGCGCACCGTCCGGCGACAGTGCGATACGGGCATCCACGAGGCCGTAAGCGTCTTCCTCGGCGATGTTGTCGGTCGCCCAGGGCATGTCGCTCTGCCAGGTGTAGTTGACGCGGAAGTCGAGCGCATTGCCCCAGGAACCGAGCGGCAGTTCCCAGTCGATGCCGGTGCTCACCTGCGTGTCCGGCGTGCGTTGCAGCTGGTTGCCCGAGCTGACGAGGTTCGTGCCCGTCGACGGGTTGATCGCCGACTCGATGAAGTCCTCGTACTTCGCGTCGACGTACGACCCCGACAGGAAGAAGCGGAACGTTTCGATCGGCGCGAGCTGGAACTCGGCCTCGACGCCCTTGATCTCGGCGCTCGCCGCGTTGTCGGTGATGTTGCAGAGGCAGGCCGCGTTGGTCTGGGTCACCTGCAGGTTGGTGTAGTCCATCATGAAGAACGCCGCGTTGAGACGCATGCGACGTTCCCACAGCGTGGACTTGAAGCCGATCTCGTAGTTCTTCGCCTTCTCGGGGTCGAACGGCGTCGTGGCCTGCGCGACGTTGGCCGGTGTGTCGTCGAAGCCGCCGCCCTTGAAGCCCTCGGCGTAGGTCGCGTAGAGGAACCAGTCCTCGTTGAGGGTCCACTCTAGGATCGCCTGCGGCGTGGTCTCGGTCCACTTCTCCGAGTAGTTGGTGCGGAAACCTTCACCCGCCGAGTAGATCCAGCGGTTCGGCGCGTCGCAGGTCGCCACGCCCGTGCCGCCGGTGGCCGTGCGGATGATCGTGCCGTCCGGCGCGCGGCACAGCGCTTCGATCGTGACGTTCGCGCGCGGGTCGTTCGGCGAGAAGCGGTCGCCCGTCTCGATCACGAGCGCGTCGACGACACCTTCCTTTTCGTCCTGCGTGTAGCGCACGCCGACGCTGAGCTTGAGCGCGGGCGTGAACTTGAAGCCGACCTGCGCAAAGCCTGCAAGGTTAGTCACCTCGCCCTCGTTGATCCAGCGGTTCTCGCCGCTCAGCGTCGAGAGCGGGTTGTTGCCGCCCGGGAGCACGGCGCCGAGGAAGTTCTCGCCCTTGAAGTGGTCGGTCTTGTCGGTGTTGTCCTGCTTGCCGTACAGGCCCGCGATCCAGTCGATCCGACTGTCCGGGTTGTTCGACGTGAAGCGGAACTCCTGGCTGAGCTGGTCGCCATCGACCCACTCGACAACGGGCTGCGCGAACAGGAACTGGCCGTTGTTCGACGTCGCTGGGCGCGTGCCGTACTTGGCGTTCATCCATGCGATGTAATTGCCCCACTCCGCGACGCTCCAGCCGAGCGCTTCGGGACCGGCGCCCGTCTGGTCGTAGAACTGCCGGGACTCGACGGTGCGATAACCGGTGAGCGAGTTGAACGTGAAAAGCTCGAATTCCTTCTCGATGTCGAGCGTCCCGCCCCAGCCTTCGCGCTCGAGGTACTGATTGCGACGCTTGTCACCGACGAGCTGCAGGCTCTGGGCGACGTTCTTGCGCGGATCGGTGAGACCGAGGTATTCGCGCACGTTGCTCCACGGCCGCGTGCAGTTGGTACGGAAGTACTCCTGCTCGCACGTGCTGGTTCCGCCCGCGACGGCAACCGTGTTGATGCCGTCCGTGGAATCCTTGTTGTAATCCACGATGCCGCGGATCGACCAGCCGCTGTCCCCTGGTCGCCAGAGCAACTGCGCACGGGCCTGTGTCGAGTCCAGGTTCTCGACGTCGCGTCGGTGCAGCACGTCTTCGGCGAAGCCGTCCCGCTTGCGCGCCTGCATCGAGAAGCGGCCGGCGAGGCTGTCGGTGATGCCGCCCGTGACGTAACCCGAAACCGTCGTGGCTGCGTAATTGCCGTACCCGAGCAGTGCCTGGCCGGACGTTTCGAACTTGGGCGCCGCGGTGATGATGCTCAGCGCGCCACCCACGACGTTCTTGCCGAGCAGCACGCCCTGCGGGCCGCGGATCACCTCGATGCGTTGGATGTCGTAGAAGTCGAGGTTGTAGTCGCCTGTGCGGCCGATGTAGACGCCGTCGACGAACGTGCCGACCGACGGGTCGGCCGTCGGCGAGTCGAGACGCGTGTTGGTGATGCCGCGGATGTTGAGTTCCGCGTCCAGCGGCGTCAGCGCCGTCAGGGAGAACGCGGGGACGCTGTTTGCCAGGTCGGAGACCGAGAAGATCTTGTCCTCGGCCAGCGTCTCGCCCGAATAGGCCGAGATGGCGATCGGCGTCGTCTGCAGGTCGGTCTCGCGGCGCTGGGCCGTGACGACGATCTCTTCGAGGCCGCCGCCTTCCTGGGCCGCGGCCGGCAGGGCGGCGGCGACCGCCAGGATGCTCGCGACGGCGCAGGCCAACGGTGTCGGGCCACGGGCAGAACCAAGCATGCGATGCAGATTCATCAGAGAGATCCCCCTTCTCGGACGTGCGGTGTGGTCGGTCGTGGGTTGCGCGAAGGCAACGACGGTCACTTGCTAAATTAGACTGGCGTAGGCTACTCCGCGTCTTGGCACCGCTGCAAGCCTTGCGCGACGACGCGTGCACCGAAGTCTTCGTACGACGCGCGACCGTCGGGGTACTCGCGACACACACCGGGTACGACGAGGCCGCCGCGCATCAGTTGCGTGGACGCATCGTCTGTCGACAGACCGTCGACGACGCGGATCATCCGGTCGAGCTCGACCACGGCGGCGTGCCGGGCCCAGCCCCGGCCGACGACGAACACCTCGCCGTTCACACGCGAGCGTTCGCTTACCAGGGCGGCCACGAGCGGCGCGACGAGTTCCGGGGCGGTCGCCCGCCGCTCCTCGGGGTCGGTGACGTGCGCCGCGGTCATGCGCGTCGCCGCATAGGGCGCTATTGCATTGCACAACACGTCGCGCGAGCGGCCCTCCGCGGCGAGCGAGCGCGCAAAGGCGATCAGCGCGGCTTTCGACGCCGCGTACGCCGTCAGGCCGTGCAGCCCGTGCAGGCCTGCCGAGGAGGTCGAGACGATCACACGACCGTGGCCCGCCTCCCGCATGTGCTGCCACGCGGCGTGGGTGACCGCGACCGTGCCCATCAGGTTCACGTCGACGATGCGACGAAACTCCTGCAGGCCGATCCTGTGAAACGCAGCGTGCTGGTCGACGCCGGCATTGTTGACGAGCGCATCGAGCCGTCTCCAGGCGTCGAGCGCCTGGTGCACCATGCGGCTGCCGGCGCCCTCGTCGCACACGTCGTCGTAGTTCGCGATTGCGCTGCCGCCGGACGCACGGATTTCCTCGACCACGCGGTCGGCGCTGCCGCGGCCGGACTCATCGACCTCGCGTCGGCGGTTGTTGACGACCACGTGCAGGCCGTCGGCAGCGAGCCTCAGCGCGTATGCCCGACCGAGCCCGGTGCCGGCCCCGGTCACGATCACGACGCGCCCTTGCGCGTCGCCGGACGACTTGACCATTGGCGGATTTCCTTTCAGTCTTGTTAAGCAAGCCTCTGGGCATGATGCACGAATCGGCGGGGAGCCACAGCATGGGTGACGACCGGGACAACTCCGCAGCGACGCTCGAGCGCCTGCTCGCCCGCGACGAGATCCACGACGTGCTGTCGCGCTATGCGCGTGGCGTCGACCGCGCGGACGCAGGGCTGCTCCGGTCGTGCTACCACGCCGACGCGATCGAGGAGCACGGCGGCAACTACACGGGCAACGCGCACGAGTACGTCGACGGCGCCGTGACCCGCATCCGCCAGATGGGGCCCATGCAGCACCTGCTCGGGTCCAGTCACATGGAATTCGATGCTCGCGGCCAGGTCGCCTGGGTCGAGACCTACGTCTGGACCTTCGCTCGCCTGCGACAGGGCGACGTCGCGACCGACACCTTCACCGGCGGCCGGCTGGTCGACCGGTTCGAGCGGCGCGACGGTGCCTGGCGGATCGCACATCGCCGGACGGTTTTCGACTGGAATCGCGACACGCCGTCAAACGAAGGCTGGTGCCTGGGCCTGTTCGACCCGGCACGTCCCGGCATGCACCTGGCGCGCAAGGACCGCCAGGACCTCTCGTACGACCGCTCATGACGGCACGGGATCACGACGCAGTGGGCGCGGCGTCGCGCGCGCCGTTCCGCGAGACGTTCTTCCCGCCGGCCGACATGCGTGTCGAGCGACGGCCCGACGGCACGCTCGTGATCGAGCCCGTCGCCGAGCTGGCGCCGTTCGTGCCAAACTTTCCGGCCCAATTGGCCGAGCGGGCGCGTCGCGATCCGGATCGCCTTTGCATCGCCGAGCGCGCGGGTCCGGGCGGGTCGTGGATCCGCCACACATACGGCGAATTCAAGCGCGCGGCGGATGCCGTCACGCAGTGGCTGCTCGACCGGGCACCGCCGCCCGGTCGCTCGGTGCTGATCCTGTCGGGCAATTCGGTCGCGCACGCCGAGTTCAAGTTCGGCGCAATGGCCGCGGCCGTCCCGGTGTGCCCGGTCAGCGCCAACTACGCGTTGATGCCCGGCGACTTCGGCCGCCTGCGTCACGTCGTGGGGCTGGTGCGCCCGGCCGTCGTCTTCGCCGAGCAGACCGCGACGTTCAAGCGTGCCCTCGAGACCGTCGATTTCGGCGATGCCGAGATCGTCACGGTCGACCCCTCCGCGCTCTCGAAACCGGCCACTGCGTGGTCGGAGGTCCTGGCGACGGCGGTGACGCCCGCGGTGGCTGCCTCGATCGACGCGCTCGATCCGGACGCGCACGCCCTCTACATGCTGACCTCGGGCTCGACCAGCATGCCCAAGGCCGTGATCCAGACGCAGCGCATGGTCACGGCGAACGTCGCGCAAGGCCGGCAGGTGCTCGCACTCACGGCGGGCTGGAGCGAGACGATGCTCGACTGGCTGCCCTGGAGCCACGTCTCGGGCGCGTGCAACCAGTTCGCGACGATCTGCAGCGGCGGCAACTTCTACATCGACGCGGGCCGCCCCCTGCCCGGCCTGTTCGAGGAGTCGCTACGTAACCTGCGCGAAATCCCGCCGACGTTCCACATCAACGTACCGTTCGGCTACGCCATGCTGGTCGAGGCGCTCGAGGCCGACGCCGGGCTGCGCGAGCGGTTCTTCAGCAAGCTGCGGATCGCGCTGTACGGCGGTGCCGGATTGCCCCAGGCGCTGTACGACCGCTTCCAGCGGCTCGCGGTCGAGACGATCGGCGAGCGCATCTTTTTCACGACCGGCTACGGCGCCACCGAGACGGCGTCCGGTTGCATGGCGATCTACTTCCCGACGGAAGAAGTCGGCATCGGGCTGCCGATGCCGGGGATGACGCTCAAGCTCGTGCCGCGCGGGCCGCGCTACGAAGTGCTGGTGCGCGGGCAGATCGTGACGCCCGGGTACCTCGGAAACCCGGAGGCGAACCGGGCCATCTTCGACGACGAGGGGTTCTATCGCACCGGCGACACCGCGCAGTTCCACGATCCGGACGACATCGGCAAGGGCCTCAAGTTCGCGGGCCGCCTGGCCGAGGAGTTCAAGCTCACGACGGGCACGTGGGTCGCCGCCGGGCGTGTGCGCGCCGAGCTGCTCGAGGCCACGGCGCCGCTGCTGGCCGACGTCGTCGTCTGCGGCGAAAACCT
>DASUYI010000520.1:0-4597 GCA_036377475.1 Steroidobacteraceae bacterium
TCATCGATTACGCGTACACGGACGAGATCGACGGTTACGTCGAGAAGCCCGACTTCCTCGCCGGCCGGCGCGGCTTCAACGTGCGCGACGAGATCCGCATGGTGCGTCCTGGCTTCTATCTCGGCCGCGCGTACATCGACAAGGTTTTCCTGCTGAATTTCACGCTCTATAACAAAGACGTTGCGAAGCGTGAGGGGCCGGCCTTCGTCGAGACCGGCGCCGTCGCGGAGGACTGCTGGCCCGGCACCCAGGAACGTCGACAGATCGTCGCGGCGTCCTGAGCGTGCGGCCCGACGGCTCATGGCGCAACGGTCCGTGGTCGCGACGTGCACGCCACGGCCGGTCGCGCAGCGAGCGTGGATCGTGGCTGCAATCCTGACGTCGATCCTGAGCCAGACACCGACGGGGGCGGCGTGCGCCTCGCAATGGGCCATCGATCCCACGGAGCCGGGGCCGAAGGTCCCAGCCCGTGGACGATCGCTCTTCGACGAACTGACCGAAGACGGCGTGCCGTTTCCGTTCGAGGCATTGCTGGCACAGATCGACCGGCGCCTCGGTTGCTCGTCGCACACCTGTATCGACGCCGTGCTCATCCCGCTCGGACGGTCGTTGCAGCGGTTGTCCGCCGCGCCGGACTTCTTCGGATCGCCGCGCATCGTGGCCGCCGTGACCGGGGAGGGCGACGGCCGCGTGCTGGCACGACACCGCCTTTACCTGGGCTACCAGCCGCGGGCCGCGGTCATCGAGGTCATCAGCTACAACGAGCAGGCCGGCCGGTTCGAGTTCCAGATCGTGCACGCCTATCGCGCAGGCGGTCGTCCGCGGACGACGCAGGCGGAGCGCACGGTGTGTCTCGCGTGCCACCAGAACCACGCTCCGATCTTCTCGCGGCCGCTGTGGAGCGAGACGAGCGCGAATCCCCTGGTCGCCACGGCACTCGGCGCCGCCGCGGGCGCTGCCGTCGCACGTGACGGCCGGTGGTTCGGCGTCGACCTGCGCCGCGGCGTGGACGCGCCGAACGCCATCGACGAGGCGACCGACGCCGCAAACCTCTACGCCGTGACGCAGCGGCTCTGGCGTGACGCCTGCGACGCCCGTTGCCGCCGGACCGCCGTGAAGGCCGCGGTGGCCTATCGGCTGTCGGGAGGCCGCGTCTTCGAGCCACTGCCGCACTTCGCGAGTGCGTTCGAGGCCGCCTTTCCGGACGGGCTCGCAATCCCGAATCCCGACCTGCCGAATCGCGACCCGATGCCCGCCACTGTGACCGGCGCGATGCGTGCGCACGTGCCGGGCGGGTTCGAAGCGTTGCGGCCACGAGCGCCGCTCGAGGTGTGGCGTGCCTCCGATCCGTACCTCGATCGACGGTTCGTCATCGGGCTGGCCGCGATGGTCGCGTCCCGCGACGTGGCAAGCCTTCGTCGCGACCCCGCGGCCGCTTACGCACGGTTGCGGACGCACGGCTGCGAGGATGCAACAGTGAGTCGCGCCATGCTGAGGCAAGCCCTCGGACTGGCGCATGACCCAGGGCTTGCCACGAGGGCGCAGATCCCGCCGCCCGCGCCCAACCGGGCCGCGGATGCGGTGCCGCGAAATGCTGCGCCACCCGTGCCCGCACTGCCGACCCGGGAGGCCGAGTTCGTCGCGCCCTGCGGAGCCTGCCACGCGACCGAGGAGCCGACGCCGCCGAATTTTCTCGCGGGCGACGCCGCGAGGGTCAAAGCGAATCTGCGGCAGTGCGCCCCGCGGATCTTCGTGCGACTCGCGTTGTGGCAGCGCGATCCGGCGGCGTGGGCGAAGGTGCCAATGCCGCCACCGCGCGCGGCCGCTGCCGGGCGTCCGGCCCTGCAGACGAGTGCGGACCCGGTCGTCGTCACCTTGCGCCGCACCGTCGCCGACTGGATCGAGGACGAAGGCCGCGGAACAGCCTCTCTCGACCGGCTGCTGGAGCAGGGCTACGAGAACCTGCGGCCGTGCCTGACGGTGCGCCACTGACCGGGGGGATGCGCTTGAACACCAATCGATCGTCCGACGCTCGCAAGCACGGCTGGCTCGATCGGCTGTTCCGCCCGCGGTGGATCAAGGCCGTGGCGCTGGTGCTCGGCGCCGCGATGCTGTTGCTATTCGTGCTCGGGCTCGGCCTGTGGATCCGTTTCAGCATCGACCGTCCGGTCGAGTACGCGGCGATCGAGGAGCACTTCAAGTACGGTTCGACGGGCGGCGAGCGCGTCTCCGGATTGCCGTACTGGATCTTCCAGGCCATGCCGATCATCTGTGCCGATCACCTGCCCGGGCGCGGACTGGCATCGATCGGACTGCTGTACGAGAAAGGACACGACCTGCCCGTCGGGATGTCGAAGCGCTTCGACCAGGGCATCCCGAAGACGTTCCTGAACTGCGCCGTGTGCCACGCGAGCACGGTCCGCGACGCACCCGACGCGGAGCCGCGCCTGTACCTCGGCATGCCGGCGCAGCAGTTCGACATCATGGCGTTCGAACGCTTCTTCTTCGCCTGTGCACGAGATCCAAGATTTGCCGCGGGCACGATCGTGCCGGTCGCACGCAAACTCGCTGCGGCCGCCGGCGAGGATTTCGGCCTGCTCGACCGCTACCTCACCTATCCGGTCGCCGTCGCGCTGATGCGCGAACAGTTCCTCACGCTGGCGGGACGCTTCGAGTTCGTGGCGGAAGAGGAGGAGTGGGGGCCGGGACGCGTCGACACGTTCAACTCGGCCAAGGTGATCTTCAATTTCCCCGTCCACGACCTGCCGGAGCAGGAGCGCAATGCGCCGGCCGACTTCCCGTCCATCTGGCTGCAGAAGCCACGCGAAGGCATGCAGTTGCACTGGGACGGCAACAACACCAAGGTCGAGGAGCGCAACAAGAGCGCCGCCTTTGGCACGGGCACGACGCCGCCGACGCTCGACACCGTCAACATCGGGCGGATCGAGGCATGGCTCGCGGAGCTGACGCCGCCGAAGTACCCCTACGAGATCGATTCGACGCTCGCGCAGCGCGGCGGGGCGGTCTATCGGCTCTACTGTGCGGACTGTCACGGCGCCAACGGGCGCGATTTCACCGGAGAGTACGTCGGCAAGGTCACGCCGATCGCGGCCATCGGCACCGACCGGCACCGACTCGATTCGTACACCTACGAACTGGCCGTCAACCAGTCGACGCTCTACGTCGGTTACCCGTGGCGTTTCACGCACTTCCGCAAGACGTTCGGCTACGCCAACTTGCCGCTCGACGGCCTGTGGCTGCGGGGGCCGTACCTGCACAACGGCTCGGTGCCGAACGTGCGCGCGCTGCTCGAACCGGCGAGCGCGCGACCCAGGCAATTCTGGCGCGGCAACGATCTCTACGACCGCCGCAACCTCGGCTTCGTCAGCCACGTCGCGAGCGAAGGCACCCGACGCTATTTCCGCTACGACACGAGCCGCCCCGGCAATTCCAACGTGGGGCACGAAGGCGCGCGCTATGGCACGGAGCTCCCCGCGGCCGACAAGGACGCGCTGGTCGAGTACCTCAAGACGTTCTAGGAGCGGCCGCGATGACCGAATCCACCAGAAAGCCCGCGGCCGTCCCCTGGCACAAGCGACGCTGGATGCGCGGCCTTCTCGTCATGGGCGTGCTGCTCCTGCTCGGCGGGATCTATGGCTGGTACAAGTTCTTTCGCGAGGTGCCACAGCCCGACTGGGTGATGGCGACGCCCGAGTCGCGCTGGCGCTACGGATCGATCGGCGGAGAGCGCGACGCCGGCATTCCGTACTGGATCTTCTACGTGCTGCCACGAATGTTCCCGGAAAAACTGCCCGGACCGGGTGGCTACGCGGCGCTCGGTGTGTCGTGGGAGCAGGGGCAGGAACTGCCGATCGGCTTCGTCAAGAAACGGGTCGGGTTCGACCGTGTCGGGAACAACTGCGCCGTGTGCCACACCACGAACTATCGCGCCGGCCTGGACGAGACGCCGCGCTTCGTCGATGCCGGGCCCGGTCACACGCTGAACCTGGTCGCCTTCTTTCGTTTCCTGATCGATTGCGCCAAGGATCCGCGCTTCAACCCCGACAACCTGATGCACGAGATCAATCTCGTCACCGACCTGTCGTGGGACGACCGCCTCGCGTACCGCTTCCTGATCATTCCCCTCACGAAGAAGCGCCTGCTCGAGCGCGAGGCGCAGTTCGCGTGGATTTACCGTCACGACTTCCCGGACTGGGGGCGCGGGCGCGACGACTCGATGAACCTGACCAAGTACTTCATGCTCGAGCTGCCGATGGACGACAGCATGGGGCCCGACGACATTCCGGCGATCTGGAATCTCAAGAAGTACGACGCGCCCGGCACGACGATGAACCATGCCGGCGACAGCCACGACGCCTATTCGGTCATTATCGACTCCGCGCTCGGAGTGATCGGCGCCGCGCCGAAGAGCAACGCCGAGTTCCTCGCCCACATCGGATGGCTGCAGGACTTCCTGACGAACCGCCCGCCGCCGAAGTATCCGTTCCCGGTCGATGCGACGCTCGCGGGCGGTGGCAAGGCGGTGTTCGAGGCGAATTGCGCGCGCTGTCATGCCAGCGACAAGACCGGACGGCGC
>DASUYI010000521.1:0-9151 GCA_036377475.1 Steroidobacteraceae bacterium
CTCCAGTCGTCCGGATTCAGGTAGAGCGCGTCGACCTCGGCCTGGGCCCGGGCGTAGTCGGCAAAGTCTGCAAGCACGAAATAAGGCTCGCCGTCGGTGGTCAGCCGCTCGACGATCGGTTTGCCGTCATAGACGTTGGCCGGGGAGAAGTGGCCGGAGTCGATCAGCTCCAGCGTCCGCTGCAGGTCGGGGTTCGTGCCGACGTAATCGTCCGGCGAATAGCCGCGGGCCCGCAGCTCGACCACTTCGTGCGCCTGCAGGCCGAAAATGAAGATGTTCTCGGGACCCACCTGCTCGCGGATCTCGATGTTGGCGCCGTCGAGCGTGCCGATCGTGAGCGCGCCGTTGAGCGCGAGCTTCATGTTGCCCGTGCCGGACGCCTCGAGGCCCGCCGTGGAGATCTGCTGCGAGAGGTCGGCCGCGGGCATGATCCGCTGCGCGAGCGTGACGTCGTAATCCGGCAGGAACACGACCTTGAGCTTGCCCTTGATGCTGCGGTCGTCGTTGACGACCTGGGCCACGTTGTTGATCAGCTTGATGATGCCCTTCGCCATCACGTAACCGGGCGCGGCCTTGCCGGCGAAGAACACGGTCCGCGGCACCGCGAACGCGTCCGGGTCCTCGCGCAACCGGTGGTAGCGCGTGACGACGTACAGCAGGTTCAGCAGCTGGCGCTTGTACTCGTGGATGCGCTTGACGTGCACGTCGAACAGCGAGTGCACGTCGACCTCGATGCCGACGCGTCGCTGCACCTCGCTCGCGAGGCGTCGCTTGTTCTCGAGCTTGATCTCGCGGAACTCGCGCCGGAACCCGGCGTCGTCCGCGGCCCAGCGCAGCCGCTCGAGCTCCTCGAGGTCGTTTTCCCAGGAATCGCCCAGGTGGCGCGAGAGCAGCGAGGACAGGCCCGGGTTCGCTTGCTTGAGCCAGCGCCGCACGGCGATGCCGTTGGTGACGTTGGTGAAGCGGTCCGGCCACAGCGTGGCGAAGTCGTTGAAGATCGTCCGCGTCATCAGCTCCGAGTGCAGCCTCGCCACGCCGTTGATCGTGTGGCTCGCGACGACGGCGAGGTGCGCCATGCGGACCTGGCGGCCGTTGCCCTCGTCGATCAGCGACATCCGCCGGCGGCGGTCGTTGTCGCCGGGGTGCTTCGCCGACACCTCGTCGAGCAGCGTCCGGTTGATCAGGTAGATCAACTGCAGGTGGCGCGGCAGGATCCGCTCGAAGTACGCGATCGGCCAGGCCTCGAGCGCCTCGGGCAGCAGCGTGTGGTTCGTGTACGAGAACACGCGGCGCGTGATCGCCCAGGCGCGTTCCCAGTCGACCTCGTGCTCGTCCACGAGCAGCCGCATCAGTTCCGGGATCGCGAGTGCCGGATGCGTGTCGTTCAACTGGATCGCGATCGTGTCGGGCAGCGTGTCGAAGCCGCGGCCCTCGGCGAGGTGCTGCGCCAGCATGTCCTGCAGGCTCGCGCTGACGAAGAAATACTGCTGCTTGAAGCGCAGTTCCTTGCCCTGCGGCGTCGTGTCGTCGGGGTACAGGATCCGTGAGACGTTCTTGGCGTCGACCTGCTCGTTGGACGCCTCGTTGTGCCGGCCGGCGTTGAACAGCTCGACGTTGAACGGCGCAATCGCCCGCCCGGTCCACAAGCGCAGGTGGTTGACCGTCGGGCTGCGGTTGCCCGGTATCAGCTGGTCGAAGCCGATCGCCCAGATGTTGTGCGTGTCGACCCAGCGGTAACGCGTCTTGCCCTGCGCGTCCTGCGACGCGGCGCAACGGCCGCCGAAGCGAACGACGTAGCGGGCGTCGTCGCGCGCGATTTCCCACGGGCTGCGCTCGCGCATCCACGTGCTCGCGATCTCGCGCTGCCGCCCGTCCTCGTCGATGACCTGCGTGAAGATCCCGTAGTCGTAGCGGATGCCGTAACCCACCGCCGGGAACTGCAGCGTCGCGAGCGAATCGAGGAAGCACGCGGCCAGACGGCCGAGGCCGCCGTTGCCGAGTCCCGGGTCGATCTCCTCCTGGGCGACGCGCTCGAGGTCGTAGCCGAGTTCCGCCAGCGCCTCGCGCGCCTCGCGCACCAGGTCGCCCTCGAGGCTTGCAAGCCCGTTCAACAGGTTGCGGCCCAGCAGGTATTCGACCGAGAAGTAACAGATGCGCTTGACGCCGGCCTGCGAGACACGCCGCTGCGTGGCGAGCCAGCGCGCGGCCAGTTCCTCGCGCACCGCGAGCGAGAGCGCGTCGTAGATGTCACGCTGCGTCGCGGTCTCCGGATCCTTGCCGAGCGAGCGCGTGAGACGGTCGAGCAGCACGGCCCGCAG
Organism: Steroidobacteraceae bacterium; assembly: GCA_036377475.1. Taxonomy (GTDB): domain Bacteria; phylum Pseudomonadota; class Gammaproteobacteria; order Steroidobacterales; family Steroidobacteraceae; genus RPQJ01. The sequence continues at coordinate 2,319 of DASUYI010000521.1, forward strand.
CGTGCCGGGCTGCAATGCGATTCCACTCAGCAGCGCTGTGCTTCTCACGTAGTCGGCTCCCGGCGCGAGGCCAGCGGGGACGTCGGCGTCCGCTTCTTTTGGCCTATCAGAGCACTTCGAGCGTGCGCTCCGCAACGATGCGCCAGCCTTGCGGGTCCCGCTGCAACGTCAGTTCCTTGCGGACCGCGTTGTCACCGAAACGCTGCACGAACGTGACCACGGCACGATCTTTGCCCTGCATCGCGGTCTGGATTTCATCGAGCCGCGGGTCGGGCGCCTTGCCGCTCGTGACCTGTTGCCGTCTTTGCTCGACGAACGCGGCGCCGCCGCCCGACTCGGTCGACTGGAAGGCGGGCGAATAGAACGCGGCGACCTGGTCGGCCTTGCGACCCGCCCAGGCCGTCGCCCAGACGTTGACCGCCTCCTCGGGCGAGCCGGCCACGGCGCCGCCGGTGCGACGGAAGAACCCGGGCGGTTCGTCGAGACAGCGGGGCGCCGGGTCGAGCGTGTCCGGCGTCGGCGAAACGGCCGGGATCACCAGCACGGTGCCGCCGAGTCGCTCGCTGCCGGTCACGCCCTCGGGGAGCTGCAGCCGCGGACGCTCGCGCGCTTGCAGGTAGTCCTGGTTGCCGGTCTTACAGGGATTGGTCGTACCGCAGCCCGCCAGCGCAAGGGCGAGGCCGGCCAGGACGAACGGGCGGAGCGACGGGATGCACGTCATCGGGAATCGGGGGTTGGACGCGAAGGGGGCGCATTGTAGCGTCCCTAGGGTCGGCGCGAGCGCAGGACCTCGACCTGGTCGAGTTCCCAGAGGTGGATCGGCGCGCCGCGACGCACGAACATGCCCGAGCCGGCATTGATGAACGAACGCCCGAGCCGGCGTCGGTACCAGCTCGCCGGCCGGACGTGCACGTGGCGGTCGGTCCGGCGCTTGTCGCAGTAGAGTTCCCAGTCTTCCTGGGTCAGCACGCCGAAATGCAGCACGCCTTCGCAGAGCCGCGCGAGGTTGCGGATCGCCGCGCCGGCCCGGCGCGCGTCGAGGTACTGCAGCACGTCGTAGCAGATCACGAGATCGAACGGTCGCTCCGCCTCGAACGTCGCGACGGACCCCTGAGTCCAGCCGTGCTTCGCGCACAGGTAGTCGCTGACCTCGAGGCCCACGTATCGTGCCCGCGGGAAATGGCGCAGCAGCTGCTCGCGCATGAGGCCGAGGCCGCAGCCCACGTCGAGGATCGAGCGTACCGGCAACTCGCCGTGTCGGACGAAGGCCGCAACCAGGTCGGCGCGGCGCGCCATTTCGGCGGGCGTGACGACCCGGGTCTTCGGATTGAGGTAGAAGCGACGGTAGAAGCCCGCGTCGAACTGGCGGGCGGCGGTGCTGGCGGCCATGGCGGGCAAGGATAGCGGGCGGGAGCGGAGGGTTGCATCCCCGCCCCCTGCCCCCATGCATGGGCCCATTGGCGGATCGAACCAGGCAGGCAACGACATGGGGCGACGCGAAACCAAGACGACGTGGATGTGGGCCGAAACCGTTGACCTGCTCGACCAGGCCGAACGCCTGCGGCGGCAGTTCTTCCGTCTCGCCGCGAGCGCCGAGCGTGCCCAGCCGCGCTGGGAACCGCCGGTCGACGTCTACGCCGGCGAAGACCAGGTGCTGGTCGAGATCGCGTTGCCGGGCGTGCCCCCCGACCGCATGGAATTGATCCTGGCGCCGGGTGAGCTGGTCGTGCGCGGTGAACGACGCCTGCCGCAGCACCCGCCCGGCACCGAACTGAAGCGACTCGAGATTCCGTACGGGCGCTTCGAGCGCCGGCTCGCGCTTGGGCCCGGTCACTGGGAACTGGTCGGCCGCAACCTCGCCGACGGCTGCCTGCAGCTGCTGCTGGCCCGTCGTTGAGCACTCGACAACCGCAGGTGCACTACATGAGCGAACTCGAGGACAGGGCGGGAAAAAACGGTTTGCCCGCGACCGGCAACGGCGGCGACCAGGCGGCGCAGCCGCCGGGCCTGCCGGAGGACATGTTGATCGTCCTGCCGGTCCGCAATCTCGTGCTGTTCCCCGGCGTGATCCTGCCCGTCGCGATCAAGCGCGAGAAGACCGTGGCCGGCGCCCAGGAGGCCGTGCGCGCCGAGGGCAAGGTCGGCTTCCTGCTGCAGAAGGATCCCGAGACCGAAGACCCGGGCTTCGACGAACTCCAGCGGATCGGCACGGTCGCCTCGATCGTGCGCTACATCACTGCGCCCGACGGCACGCACCACCTGGTCTGCCAGGGCGAGCGACGCTTCCGCGTGCTCGATGCGGTCAGCGGCTTCCCGTACCTGGTCGCGCGCGTCGAATGGCTCAACGACACGGGCGGCACGCACCCCGAGGTCGAGGCGCGGGTGCTCTACCTCAAGCAGAAGGCGATCGAGGCGATCACGCTGCTGCCGCAGGCGCCGGCCGAGCTCGCCAATTCGATCCAGGCGATCGAGTCGCCGGCGACGCTCGCGGACACGATCGCGAGCTTCCTCGACATCAAGCCCGTCGAGAAGCAGGAGCTGCTCGAGATCACCGAGATCCGCGAACGGCTGGAGAAGGTCTCCGCGCACCTGACGCGTCGCGTCGAGGTGCTCAAGCTCTCGCGCCAGATCGAGGAGCAGACCAAGGAGGCGATCGACGACCGCCAGCGCGAATACGTGCTGCGCGAGCAGTTGAAGCAGATCCAGAAGGAACTCGGTGAGGAAGCCGAGGGCGAGGAGACGGCCGAGCTCGAGGAGGCCATTGCGAAGGCGGGCATGCCCGAGGAAGTCGAGAAGGAAGCCCGCAAGGAGCTCAAGCGCCTCGAGCGCATGAACGAGGCGAGCGGCGAATACTCGATGGCGCGCACCTACCTCGACACGCTGATCGGGCTGCCGTGGTCGAAGCTCGACCCGGAGTCGATCGACATCGAGCGAGCGCGCGGCATCCTCGACGCGGACCACTACGGCCTCGAGAAGATCAAGAAGCGCATCCTCGAGTACCTCGCGGTGCGCAAGCTGAACCCGGAAGGCCGCAGCCCGATCCTCTGCTTCGTCGGCCCGCCCGGCGTCGGCAAGACCTCGCTCGGCCAGTCCATCGCGCGCGCGATCGGTCTCAAGTTCCAGCGGACGAGCCTGGGTGGCACGCACGACGAGGCCGAGATCCGCGGCCACCGGCGCACCTACATCGGCGCGTTGCCCGGCAACGTGATCCAGGCGATCCGCAAGGCCGGCACGCGCAACCCCGTGCTGATGCTCGACGAGATCGACAAGCTCGGCCACGGCATCCAGGGCGACCCGGCCTCGGCGCTGCTCGAAGTGCTCGACCCCGAGCAGAACTCGACGTTCCGCGACAACTACGTCGGGGTGCCGTTCGACCTGTCGAAGGTGCTGTTCATCGCCACGGCGAACCAGCTCGACACGATCCCGGGGCCGCTGCGCGACCGCATGGAGATCATCGAGCTCACGGGGTACACCGAGGACGAAAAGGTCGAGATTGCGCGCCGTTACCTCGTGCGGCGACAGCTCGAGGCGAACGGCCTCAAGCCCGAACAGGCGCTGATCGAGGACGAGACGCTGCACGTGATCGCGCGCGAGTACACGCGCGAGGCGGGCTGCCGCAACCTCGAACGCGAGGTCGGCGCGGTGCTGCGCAATGTCGCGGTCCGCGTGGCGGAGGGCAAGGCCGCGTCGGTCCGGATCGCGCCAGACGACGTTCGCGAGATCCTCGGGCCGCCGAGGTTCGAGAACGAGGTCGCGATGCGCGTGAGCGTGCCGGGCGTGGCGACGGGCCTCGCGTGGACGCCGGTCGGCGGCGACATCCTGTTCATCGAGGCGACGCGCGTGCCCGGCAGCGGCAAGTTGATCCTCACGGGCCAGCTCGGCGAAGTCATGAAGGAGAGCGCGCAGGCGGCGTTGAGCCTGCTCAAGTCGCAGGCGGAGTCGCTCGGTGTCGACTCCACGCGCTTCGAAAAGGCCGACGTCCACGTGCACGTGCCGGCCGGCGCGATCCCCAAGGACGGCCCGAGCGCGGGCGTCGCGCTCTACACCGCGCTCGTCTCGCTCATGACGGGCAAGACGGTCCGCAACGACGTGGCCATGACCGGCGAGATCAGCCTGCGCGGGCTCGTGCTGCCCGTGGGCGGCATCAAGGAAAAGACGGTCGCGGCGCATCGTGCCGGCATCCGCACCGTGATGCTGCCGGCGCGCAACCGGCGCGACTACGAGGAGATCCCGCAGAGCGTGCGCAACGACATCGAATTCGTCTGGCTCGAGCGCGTCGAGGACGCCATCGCGCACGCGATCGACGGCGCCGTGCCGAAGGCAGCGTGAGGCAGCGGAAGGCCGCCATGTTCCTTCGCAACGGGCCGCGATCACTGCTCGCCGTCGTCGCGGCGGCGCTGTTATTCCCTTCGTTGTCGGCAAGGGCCACGGGCTCGCACGCGGTCGACGTGCTCTTGCACGCGCACCTCGCGTCGGTGCGCGGGGAGCTCGATCCGCGCGCGGTCGTCACGCTCGAGCGCATCGACGGCCTCGGCCGACAGCTATTGGCGACGCGCTCGTACCTGCGCGCCGGAGCCACGCTCGGCGAGCGCTGGAGCTGGTCGCAGGCGCAGATCGATCGGTACGAAGGGTCGGCGCTGCAGCGTGCGCTGGAGTCGGAGATCGCGCGCGTACGCGCGGCGTTCGACGCCGAGAATCCCGGCTACACGCTCTGGGTGAACCCGCAGGTGCGCAGCGTCGAACTGCAGGTCGAGCGCTGGAACGAAAACCCCACTGTCGCGGCGGCGGCCGACGCGATGCTGGCGGCGATCCGCCGCGAGGTTGCCGCGCCGGAAGCGCCCAAGCCCGGCAGCGCCGCGGCGCGCGAATGGTTCTCCGGCCGGTTGCGTTCCGCCGTGCCGTCGCCCACGCCGCCGCTCGCCGCGCCGGGGCTGTCGCGGCACGGCCGCATGCAGGCCGTGGACTTCCAGGTGAAGCGGGGCGAACGCATCGTCGCCGGCGCGAGCCAGGCCGACATCGGGCCGGTGTGGGAAGCGCAGGGCTGGTGCGAACGACTCGTACGCGCGGTGCGCCTGACGAGCGACCGGTTCGCGGGCCCGCTCGTGACGCCCAACGAGCCCTGGCACTACGAAGTCGAGGCGCCGGCGGACGTCGTCGTCGCCAGCACCGGCCGCTAGATTCGAATCTTCCGCCACGCGTTCGACCGCCAGCGCAGCAGCAGCGCACTGCCGAGCAGCACGACGTAGACCAGCAGCGCCGACCAGCCGCCGACCGCGCCGAACCCGAATTGCGGCAGCCCGTCGACCCAGCCCTGGCCGGGCCCGAACGACAGCACGTGGGCGAGCGGCACGAACACGCCCCACGACAGCGCGAGGAACAGCACCGCCGGCAGGCGCACGTCGCCCGCGCCGCGCAGCGCGAAGCCGCTGCCCAGGTTCAGGCCGTCGAAGATCTGGTACCCGGCCGCGATCCAGAGCAGCACGACGCCGAGCCGGACGACCGCCGCGGAATCCGGGTCGCCGGGACTCAGGAAGGTGGGCAGCAGCCACGGCCCCGCCAGCGCCAGCAGTACGCCGAGCGTGCCCATGAACCCGGTCGTCGACACGATCACGGCGTTGCCGAGCCTGCGCGCCCACTCGCGGTCGCCCGCGCCGATCGACTGGCCGACCAGCGTCGTCCCGGCGAGGGCGATGCCGATGCCGGGCATGTACACGGTCGAGGTCAGCATCATCACGATCTGCGTCGCGGCGCCGTCGACCGCGCTCAGGCGCACCTGCATCAGCTGGAACAGCGCCATGCCGAACAGGTCGGCGGCGTACATCGCCCCCATCGGCAGGCCGAGCCGGTACTGGCGCAGCAGGCTGCCGAGGTCCGGCCGCCACGTCAGGTGGGTCTTGTAACGCTCACGCAGGTCCCGGCTGAGGAACACGCCGAGGCCGAACAGCACGCCGCACCCCATGCTGATGTTCGTCGCCCAGGCCGAACCCGCGATGCCCGCCTGCAACTCGATCACGAACAGCCAGTTGAGCACCGCGTTGACGATCGCGACGAAGCTGGTCGTCGTCACGGCGATCAGCGGTCGCGAGATGCCGTTGAAGAACCCCGCGACCGCCCACAATGCGACGCCGAGTGCCGCGCCGAACATGCGCGGCTCCCAGAAGGCGAGCGCCTGCGCGGAGACCTCCGGCGACAGCCCGAACGGAGCGAAGATCGCCGCGCCCGACCACGCGAGCAGCGCGCAGAGCGGCACGGTGAGCACGCTCGCCCAGAGCGCGACCCAGGCCGCGTGGCTCGCCCGCGCGCGCCGCCCGCTGCCCTGCGCCTGCGCGACGAACGTCTGCACGGCGAGGCCGACGCCGCCGATCAGCATCAGGAACAGCAGCACCACCCAGTAGACGGCGGCCATGCCGGCCATCGCGGTGGTCGAGATGTGCCCGACGAACCAGGTGTCGGTCAGGCTGATGACGGCCTGCAGCGAACTGTTGAGCATCAGCGGCAGCGCCAGCGCCACGACGGCGCGGTAGTCGACGCGGACGCGCCCGGTCGCGGGGTCGCGTCGCTGGGCCGGCAGCCACGCCGGCGCCGCGGCCGCCTCGGGCGTGCGTCGTTCGAGCGTGCCGTCCATCGGAGTTATCGAGTCGGAGCGTCGCCCTCAGCGCCGCATGTGCCGGTGCACGAAGAAGTAATAGAGCGCTCCCAGGAACAGCAGCACGCCGCCGCCCCAGAGCGTGATGCGGTGCAGGCTGCCGCGCATCAATTCCTCGTCCTGGCCGGCCGTGACGCCGAGCCAGACGAGCACGGTGCACCAGATCGCCGACCCGACCACCGTCGCC
>DASUYI010000522.1:0-4414 GCA_036377475.1 Steroidobacteraceae bacterium
AACCCCGTGCTGCCGGTGTATCGCGGCGAACTGCAGTGCCGCGGCCTCGGGATGCGTGTCGAGGTTTTCGACGAGAACGGCCGCCCCGTGCGCGGCGCGCGCGGCGAGCTGGTCTGCACGCGACCGTTTCCGTCGATGCCGGTCGGATTCTGGAACGACCCCGACGGCCGCAAGTACCGTGCCGCATATTTCGAACGCTTCCCGGACGTCTGGTGCCACGGCGACTACGCGATGCTCACCGAGCACGACGGCCTCATCATCCTCGGCCGCTCGGACGCCGTGCTGAACCCGGGGGGCGTGCGTATCGGCACCGCGGAGATCTATCGCCAGGTCGAGAAGCTCGAGGACATCCTCGAGAGCCTCGCAATCGGCCAGGAGTGGGACAACGACGTCCGTGTCGTGCTGTTCGTCCGGCTGCGACCGGGTGTCGAACTCGACGCCGCGCTCGAGAAGAAGATCCGCGACGTGATCCGCACCAACACGACGCCGCGCCACGTGCCCGCCCGGATCGTCGCGGTGCCGGACATCCCGCGCACGATCAGCGGCAAGATCGTCGAACTGGCCGTGCGCGAAGTCGTGCACGGGCGGCCCGTCAGGAACACCGACGCGCTCGCGAACCCCGGCGCGCTCGAGCATTTCCGCGACTTGCCCGCACTTCGCGTGTGACTGCGATCCCGCCCGCTCCCGACCTGCGGCGCGAGTACCGAGCGGCGCTCGCGCGTCACGGATACGAGGCCGATCCGGCGCAACTGGCCGCGGTCGAGAAACTGGACGATCTTGCGCGGCGATTGCGCCACGCGCCGCGCGATCGCGGCGCGCTCGCATGGCTGTTCGGCCGGTGGCAGTCCTCGCGGAGCGGGCCGGGTGAACGCGGCCTCTATCTCTGGGGCGGCGTCGGTCGCGGCAAGACCTTCCTGATGGACCTGTTCCACGCGCACGTCGGCGTGCCGGCGCGGCGCGAGCACTTCCACCGCTTCATGAAGGACGTCCACGCGCGGCTGCGCAAGCATCGCGACGTCCCGGAACCGCTCGATCTCGTCGCCGCCGCGATGGCGCGGGAAATGCGTGTGCTCTGCCTCGATGAGTTGTTCGTCACCGACATTGCCGACGCGATGCTGCTCGCCGGCCTGTTCGAGGGACTGATCGACCGCGGGGTCACGTTCGTGTTCACGTCGAACGCGCCACCGTCGGAGCTCTACCGCGACGGTCTGCAGCGGCAGCGTTTCCTGCCCGCGATCGCGCTGATCGAACGACACACCGACGTCGTCGCCGTCGACGCGGGCCAGGACTACCGCCTGCGCCGGCTCGAGCAGGCGCCGCTCTACCTCGATGCGCGCGCCGAAGGCGCCCGCACGCGACTGCAGCAGCGCTTTGCCGCACTCGCCGACGACGTGCCGAGCGGACCCGGCGAGATCGTGGTCGAAGGCCGCCGCCTCCGGTACGTCGCGACGACCGACGAAGCCATCTGGTTCGACTTCCACTCGATCTGCGACGGGCCGCGGTCGCAGGCCGACTACGTGGAGATTGCACGCGACTATCACACGGTCGCGGTGTCGGACGTGCCGCGCATGGACGCGGGCCAGGAGAACCAGGCGCGACGCTTCATCGCACTGGTCGACGAGTTCTACGACCGTGGCGTCAAGCTGCTGCTCACCGCGCACGCCCCTGCCGACACGCTCTACGCAGGCGAGCGGCTGCACTTCGAGTTCGAGCGCACGCGCAGTCGACTCGCCGAGATGCAGACCAAGGACTATCTCGCGCGACCGCACCGGCCCTGAGCGCGACGGGCCCGTAGCGAATTCCACGGGTGTCAATCCGAGGTTTTTGGGTGGCGCGCGCAGGGGGCCAATCGTTACACTCGCAACCATTTCCCGCAACGGACGACGACGCGTGGCCTCGCCCCTGATCGAGCTCGAGCGTTTCCTGCCCTACCGGATCTCCGTGCTCGCCAACGTCATGAGCACGGCGATCGCGGCCGCCTACGAAGAGCGGTTCGGGCTCACGATCCCGGAATGGCGCGTGATTGCGGTGCTGTCGAGGTACCCGGGCCTGTCGGCGCGTGAAGTGGCGCAGAAGTCGCGCATGGACGCGGTCGCCGTGAGCCGCGCCGTCAACCGCCTGCTCCGCGCCGGACGCCTGCGGCGAGCCATTGCGCCCGACGATCGCCGCCGGTCCGTGCTGGAGGTGTCGGACGCCGGCGCGGCGGTCTACCGCGAGGTCGCTCCGCTTGCGCTCGAATTCGAACGCTCGTTGCTCGAGTCGATTTCCTCGACCGAAGGCGCACAATTCGAACGACTGATCGGCGTGCTGACCGAGCGTGCAGAGCGGCTCTCGGTGAGGTTGCGCAACGGCCGCAGCCCGCCGCGCAAGAAGGGCCGGCCGACGCAGCCCACGGCCTCGAGTCGCCCGCGGCGCCGCTGAACAACAGACACGAGACCGAAGGATCCCTTCATGCCAGGAACCATTCCCGCCGAGCGCCAGCACCTGATCGACGCCATCGCGCGGCATACCCGACGGGCGAAAGGTGATCGGCCGACGGCGCTGCCGCTCGGCGAGTTCGTGCAGCGTTACTACCGCGGCGTGGGCGAAGACGACCTGCGGCTGCGCGAACCGGCGGATTTCGCCGCTTCGGCCGCGACGCACCTGGAGTTCGGCCGCGTGCGCCGGCCCGGCGAGCCGCTCGTGCGTGTCTTCAATCCGGATCCGCAGACCGACGGATGGGTGTCGCCGAGCACCATCGTCGAGGTCGTCACCGACGACATGCCTTTCCTCGTCGATTCGCTGGCGATGGTGCTGGACGACGCCGGCTTGCCGATCCAGATCATGGTGCATCCGGTGCTGCACGTGGCGCGCGATGGGCGTGGCCGGGTGCTGCGGTTCGAGGACCAGCCGGGCAAGGACTCGGTCGCGGAGTCGTGGCAACACGTCGCCGTGCCGCGCATCGGCGACGAGGCGCGCATCGAGGCGCTGCGGCGCCGCATCCTCGTCACGCTCGAGGACGTTCGACTCGCGGTCCAGGACTGGGCCGCCATGCGCGACCGCGCCGCCCACCTCGCGCGCGAGATCACCGCCGGCGTACCCGGCGTGCGCAAGCAGGAAGAGGTCGAGGCCTGCGAGTTCCTCGAGTGGCTCGCCGACAACCACTTCACGTTCCTCGGCTATCGCGAGTACGAACTCGAGCGGGGTCGCTCGGTCGATCGACTCGTGCCCGTGCCCCGCTCGGGACTCGGATTGCTGCGCTCGGGCAACGGCCGTCCGCAGCCGAGGGCTACCGAACTCACCGGTGAGCTCCGGCGCAAGGCGCGCGAGGTGGCGCTGCTGATCGTGACCAAGGCCAACTCGGTCTCGACCGTTCATCGCTCGACCTACCTCGACTATGTCGGCGTCAAGACGTTCGACCGGCGCGGTAACGTCGTCGGCGAACGGCGCTTCATCGGCCTCTTCACCTCGAGCACCTACAGCACGAGCCCGCGCGAGATCCCGCTGCTGCGCCACAAGGTGCAGCGCGTCGTCGACACCTTCGGCATCTCGGCCACGAGTCACGACGGCAAGGCGATCATGCACGTGCTGGAGACGTTTCCGCGCGACGAGTTGTTCCAGGGAAGCGTGCCGGAGCTCGTGCGGACGGTGCGCGGCATCGTCAACCTCTACGAGCGACGCCGGGTGCGCGTCTTCCTGCGTCGGGACCCGTATCACCGCTTCTCTTCGTGCATGCTGTACGTGCCGCGCGACCGCTACAACACGCAGGTCCGCGAGCGCATCGAGCGCATCCTGATCGAGGAATTCGACGGCGTCGACCTCGAGTCGCAGATCCAGATGTCGGAATCCGCGCTCGCCCGCCTGCACATGCTCGTGCGCACGGACCCGGCGCGCGAAGTCTCGGCCGACGTCGGGCGGATCGAGGCGCGCATCACCGAAGCGCTGCGCACCTGGGCCGACCAGCTGCGCGAGGAACTGGCGCTCCAGCTGCCGGCCGCGGAAGCGGACTCGCTGACCGCGCAGTTCCTCAACGCCTTTCCGGGCGCGTACCAGGAAGACGTCCGACCGCAGGACGCGATCCGCGACCTGCAGGAACTCGCTGCGCTGCAGGAGGTGCCGGGCGCGCTCGGCATGGAGCTACGCCCGGGCGATGCCGCCCGCGGCACGCTGCACCTGCGGCTCTACCGACGCGGCGACCCGGTCGCGATGTCGGACATGCTGCCGCTGCTCGAGAATTTCGACCTGCGCATCCTCAACGAGCGCCCGTATCGCGTGCTGGCCACAGGCGAGGTAACGCCCCTCTGGATCCAGGATCTCGAAGTGCGCCACGCGGGTGGTCGCAAACTCGATCCTGAACTCGAGGGCCGGCGCTTCGAACAGGCGTTTTTCGCGGTGCACAAGGGCCGTGCGGAAAGTGACGGCTTCAACCGCCTGG
>DASUYI010000523.1:0-8069 GCA_036377475.1 Steroidobacteraceae bacterium
CTGGTGCAGGCTCGACCGCCGCCGGCGCCGCGCGCACTGCGCGAGCGGCTGCTGCGCTCGGCGCTGCTCGCGGTGGCGACGCGACGGTCGCTCTTCACGCCGCTCGTACGTCTCGCGCAGGCGTTGCGAGGCTCGATGCCGCGCGCCGCGATGAAGTTCGTGCCGCCACGGCACGCGCGGACTGTTGCCGCGGCACGTGAATGCGCCCGTCCTGTCCGCCGCATGGTCGTGCTCGAGGGCTGCGTGCAGCCGGGGCTCGCCCCGCAAATCAACGCTGCGGCCACGCGCGTGCTCGAACGGCTCGACATCGCGCTCGTGCCCGCGCACGAGATCGGCTGTTGCGGCGCCATGGACCATCACCTCGGGCGCGTCGACACGGCGCTCGACAAGGTCCGCCGCAACGTCGCGGCCGGCGCCCGCCGGCTCGACGACGGCGCCGAGGCGATCATCAGCACCGCGAGCGGCTGTGGCGTATTCGCCAAGGACTACGGCCACGTGCTGCGCCACGCCTCGCCGGACCTCCACCGTGCCGGCGCTCGCGTCGCCGCAGCGACGCGCGACCTGTGCGAGGTGATCGACGTCGCGTCCCTCGCCCGGCTCCATGCGGCGCGTGGGGCGGGTGGCCCGAGGCTGCGCGTCGCCTGGCAGGCGCCCTGCTCGCTCCAGCACGGCCAGCACGCAGCGACGGCGGGCAAGGTCGAGGCGATCCTCGAGGCCGTCGATTGCGAACTCGTGCCGGTCGTGAATGCGACGCTCTGCTGCGGCTCCGCGGGCACCTATTCACTGCTGCAGCCCGAGTTGTCGCGCGAGCTGCGCGCGCGCAAGCTCGCGTCACTGATGGCCGCCGCGCCGGACGTGATCGCGACCGCCAACGTCGGCTGCCTCGAGCACCTGCGGCAGGTGAGCCGGGTGCCGGTGCGGCACTGGATCGAACTCGTCGACGATGCGCTCGAACGCGGAACCGCGGCGGGCGCTCAGGCGGTCGCGACGACGACGTAGCGCGGCGTGCGGGTGGTCGAGAGCGCGTTGACGGTAGCCATGCGCTGCACCACACGAACGCGAAAGCCCGACGCGTCGAGCAGGTACGGCACCGTGGCCATCGTCTGGCACGCGGAGAGTGGCAGCGCGTCGATCTCCTCTTCCCACGCGCCGCGCCAGCCGTCGCGTCCATACAGCCCGTCGATCACGAGGACCGCACCGCCGGGCCGGAGCCAGCGACGCCAGCATCGGAACGCGGCGAGCGGATCGTAGAGGCCGTTCACGACCTGGCGGGAGGCAATCACGTCGAACCGGGCGGCGGGGAACAGCGCCTCGTCGTCGGGCGTGTCACAGGATCCCTGAACGGTCGTGACGTGCGCGAGTTCGGGTCGGCTGCGCAGCACGTCGAGCATGGCCGACGAGGGTTCCAGTGCCGTCAGCTCGAGTCCCGGCAGCCGCGAGCACACGCTGCAGAGCACGCCGGTGCCGGCGCCGACGTCGAGCACGGCCGCGCCGGGCTCGAGGTCGATGATGGGACGCAGGTCTTCGAGGTACGCGTCCTGCTCGGCCGCGGTCAGCCAGCCGAGTCCCTGGGTCGATCCGTACGTACGCGCCTCGGTCGCGTCGTAACGCGCGGCGTGCCGACCGCGCGCCGCCGCTCGACGCGCCTGCCAGTCGGCGAGCGGCACCGCGGCATCGGGTCGATGCGCCGCGAGCGGCCGTGGCAGTTCATAGGTGTACTCGATGCAGGGTTCGCCACGGAAGACCGCGTCGGCCGTCGCGATCCGGCGCATGCCGATGCGCTCGATCAGCCGCACCGCCGAGACGTTGCGGGCGTCGGTGATCGCGAGGATCCGCCGTGCCTGCGTGCGCTCGAAGATCAGCGCGCAGGTCTCGGTGACGGCTTCGGTCGCGAGGCCCTGGCGCTGTGCCGTCCGCCCGAGCGTGAAACCGATCTCGGCCTCGCTGCCGTCCTCGGCGACGCGGATGCCGATGTCGCCGATCAGACCGTCGTCTTCGCGCCGGGCGATCGCGAGCTGCGTCCAGGCGCCGCGCTGCAGCAGCTTGATCCGATACATCTCCTCGAAGAAAGCATTCGCCGCGTCGTCGCTCTGCGCACTCCAGCCCTGGTAACGACCCACCGCCGGGTCGTGCCGGTATGCCTGGAACGCCGCCAGGTCGTCGGCGCGCAGGCGCCGCAGCACGATCCGTGGACCGGCCCGCGGCAACGCTTCCTCGACAGCAGTGGTCATGAGGCGCGGCCCCCGCTCGGCGGCATCGGGACGCAGATCGGTTCGACGGTGTTCATGCGCCGGCGCTCGTCTCAATCGTCGGGCTGCCGTGACACCAGTGTCGCATACCAGTCCGCATACGGCGTATCGGCCACGCGGCGACGGTTCCAGTCGGGGGCGCCGTCCGTCCACCACACGGGCCCTCGCTCGCCGAGACCGACCTTGGCCGCGTGCACGTCGCGGCGGGCGATCGCAAGCGCCGCGTGATCCTGCGCTCGCAAGGCCGCGCCCACGCGGCGGCGCGCGTCCATCAGGACATGGGTCAGCCGCTCGCGCTGCGGCGGTTCGAGACCCGGATTCGAGGCGCGCCAGAGCCGGCCGCGCACGACGATGTATCGACCGTCGGGTGTGCGGGGCGGCGGCGTGGCCCGGCGCGGCACCTCGACGCCCCGGGCTAACGAGAGCGGTCGTCGACCCGTAGGCGCGTCATCGCCACAGCCCGATGATCAGTCCGTAGAGCACGAACTGCACGGCGTGGTATCCGCCGTCGATCAGCCAGAGTTTCGCGCTGTGACCGGCGAACTGGTAATTGATCCCGAAACTCGCGGCCACGATTCCAGCCCCGACGACCAGGCCCTGCGCGAGCGCCACGGCGGCCGTGGCGGGCGCCGGCACGAGCCACGCGTAAGCGAACGCTGCGACGAGCGCGAAGACGAAGCTCAGTCCGAACACTTTTGCCGGATGGCCCTGGCCCGGCACCCGGTGGTCCCCGGCCTCGCGCCGCCAGGCCTTGCCGAACAGCGCGTCGGAATACCAGAGTCCGCCGAGCATGAAGCTCGACAGCGCCGCGACCAGCACGGCCAGCACGTTGAAGTTGGTCATGATACCCGTAGCCTCCGCTCAGGCCTGCAGCAGCCGCAGCGTCCAGAAGACTGCAATCGCCATCTGCACCGTGAACGCCGCGAACCGCCACGTGACGGCCGTGGGCGACACGGACGCCAGGTGGATCAGCGATTGGACGATGCGTGCACCGAGCAGCACGAGCGCCAAGGGGTCAGTCACGGCCGTGCGCCCGGTCACCGCGGCGACGAGCATGAGCCCGCCGAAGATCGGCAGGCCTTCGAGGCAGTTCGCATGCGCGCGCGCGAGGCGTTGCATGAACGGCGACAACGTCGAGTTGGCCGGGTCGAAGCCGTCGGCCGGCACTGCCCTGGTCAGCACCAGCTTTGCGCGGATCGCTTCCATCAGCACGAGCAGCAACAGGGCCCAGGCGATGAAGCCCGTCAGGGCGAATACCGTCGGTGTCATGCGGCGCGTCCTCCTTTCGTCTTATTGGTCGATCGGCGAGTCGCCGGCGCCGTCCGTCGGGGACCTCAGAACAGCATGCGCCAGCGGAACAGCAGCCACACGAGCAGGACGACCAGCAGGGCCACGACCGGAAAGACCACGTTGCGGATCTGCGCCTGGCGTGCGACCGCGACCCGCTGCAGCTCGACGCTTTCCTGGATCGTGCGCTCGGAGCGTTCGTACTGCGCCTTCGCCAGCGCGACGTGCTCCTGCTGCGCCGCCAGCGCCTGGCGCTGATTTGCTTCGATCCGCCGCAGCAGTTCGACGAGCTCCCGTTCGGACTGGTCCGTCATGCCACTCCCCCACCGTGCCGGTGCCGCCGCGGAAGATACCTCAATCCGGGCGCGACACCGAATCAACGCGACGGCGGTCCGTCGGCAAGCGCTTCCTGGTGGATCAAGTAATGGTTGAGCCGTGCCTCCCACTGCTGCATCGCGCGCACGTAGGAAGCCTCGGTGAAGCCGCGCACGAACTCGTCGCCCTGCGGACCCAGGCTCGTGTGCGTGTACGTGACGTCGGCCTCGCAGCCCGCGGCGGTGGGACGCAACCGGATCGTCAGTCGACAGGCCGTCACGGACGGCGTGATCCTGATCATCTCGACGTAGCCCGCGGCCGGTTCGTGGCGCGTCACGTACCAGACGGCGTCCGACGGGGTCGCGGCGGTGACGAACACGCAGTCGGGTTCGGCGAGGCCCGTGTTCGAAACGACCAGCAACGGGTCCCAGCCGGGGATCCAGTCGGCTTCACGCACCGGACAGAGCAGCGGGAACACCGCTTCCGGTCGCCCGACGAGCGACTGCGTATAGGTGCGCGTGACGCGGATCGGCTCGACGATCTTCACGCCGGCGGCCCCGATTCCTCGACCAGCAGTGCGAGCAACTGGACCGACTGCTGCCAACCGACGTAGCACGCCTCGACCGGAATCGCCTCCGGAATGCCTTCCTGCACGATCGACACGTCGGTGCCGCAGGACACCTTCACGAGGTCGACCGTGACGACCATCTCGCCCGGCAGGTTCGGATCGTCGAACCGGTCGGTGTGGCGAATCCGCTTGCCGGGCGCCAGTTCGAGGTATTCACCACCGAAGGAATGGCTCTGGCCGCTGTCCAGGTGCATGAACGACATCCGGTACGTGCCGCCGACGCGCGCGTCGAGGTGGTGCACCGTCGCGACATAGCCGTGCGGGGGCAGCCATTTGGCGAGCGCGGCCGGTTCGACGAACGCTCGATAGATGCGCTCCGCGGGCGCGCGGAACACGCGATGCAGCCGGACGGTGTTGCCGCTCATGGGATTCGTCTCCTGTTCCATCGGTGGTTGGTCGGGCGCAGGGCTTCGACGTCCGTCACAGGGGCGGGCCGCAACCGGACGCCCGTGTCCACTCAGTCGCCCCGGCGCAGCACGACGTGACTCGCCCGGGGCGTACCCACGTGTTCGACGCAACGGTACCCGAGCGCGGTCAGATCGATGTCGTGCAGCAGGCATTCGCCCTTGCCGAGCAGGACGGGCGCAATCGCCAGGTGGACTTCATCGACGAGGCCGGCCTGCAGGTACTGGCGGACCGTATCGACGCCACCACCGATGCGCACGTCGCGGTGCTCGCCGGCGCACTCGCGTGCGCGCTCGAGTGCGGCTTCGATGCCTTCGGTGACGAAGTGGAATGTGGTGCCACCCGCCATCGGGATCATCGGGCGCGCGTGGTGCGTGAGCACGAACACCGGCACGTGGTACGGCGGGTTGTCGCCCCACCAGCCTTTCCAGTTGTCGTCGGGCCAGGGGCCGCGCACCGGGCCGAACATGTTGCGACCGAGGATCCAGGCGCCGACGTGGGCGAAGCCGCGCGCCGCGAAGTCGTCGTCGGGGCCGGTTTCGCCGGCCTGGTGGTTGCCGAACACGCGCGCCTGGAACGTGCGGGTGGCGAATGCCCACTCGTGCAGCGCCGTCCCACCGACGCCGAGCGGGTGTTCACGGCTCTGGTCCGGGCCGGCGCCGTAGCCGTCGATGGAAATCGCGAAGCTTTCGACGCGGACCTTGGACATCGTCGTACCTCCGTGTCCCGAAGAATCTCCAACCTGACGTGCGATCCCGGCAGGTACGCGTACGGCGCAGCGATCCCGTCGTCCGTCAGGTGCGACAGGGTACTACGCGACGAAACATTTGTTCACGGTGGACCGTCGACTGCGGGCGTTTCGGCCACCTCGTCATAGCCGCGGCCGAGAAACTGCACGAAGCAGAATCCGTGTCCGAATGGATCGGCCATCACGGCAAGCTTGCCCCAGGGATGCGTCGCGACGGGCTGTTCGAGCGCTGCGCCGGCGGCGACTGCGCGCGCGACGGCGCGATCGATGTCGTCCACGACGAAATCCAGGTGCACCGGGGTCCAGTGTCTCGCGTAGTCGCGCGGTTGCTCCACGGTCGGGGCGGGCCGGGTCCCCGGTTTCTTGACGAGCAGATAGATGGGCGCGCTCGACCCGAGCATCTCGACACCGAACGCACCGAAACGACGCCCGACCGTGAGGCCGAACGCCGTGGTGTAGAACCGGGTCGCGTTCTCGAGATCGTCGACGTCGAGGTTGACCAGCAGGTCCACGGTCGTCACTCAGCGACTGGGATAGTGCGCGACGAGTTCGACCTCGAGCACGAACGAGGGCATGAACAGCCGCTCGACCTGCACCCACGTCGCGGACGGGACCCACGTCCCGTAGTACGGCTTGCGCACGTCCTGTTGCGCGATGAAGGCATCCAGATCCGTGGCGTACACGTTCTCCCTGGCCACGTGCGCGAACGTCAGGCCATTCGCCTCGAGGATCGCCTGCAACTGGCGATACACCGCCGGCACCGCCTCCTCCATCGGCCCGTCGGCCGGGACGCCCGACACGTAGAGCACGTCGCCCACCCGGACCGCCTGGCAATAGCCGATCGATTGCTCGATCTGCGCGTTGCGGTGCCTGCACGTCAGGCCGGCGCTGGCGGTGGTCGTGCCGGTCGCGGACGGAGCGCTCGCGGACGTAGGTGTCGCAGCGCAGCCGCCCAGGGACACGGCGGACGCCAGCAATGCGGTGGCAAGCGATTTCATGTTTTCGCGTCCTCCTCCGGTGCGGCGACGAGCGCGAGCTCCTGCGCTCAGACGCGCTTCAGTTCACGACGCGTCAGTTCGTTCTGCACGTCGCCGGTATTGAGCGTCGTGGCCGGCTCGAACAGCACCACTTCGACCTCCTCGGGCGCGTACGGCTGGTGCTCGACACCGTGGGGGACGATCACGAACTGCCCGGGCCCCACGGTGACCTCGCGGTCACGGAAGCGCAGGTGCAGCCGGCCCTTGTGCACGAGAAACAACTCGTCCTCGACCTCGTGCCTGTGCCAGACGAACTCGCCCTTGAGCTTGGCGAGCTTGACCTGCTGGCCGTTCAGTTCGCCGGCCACGTGCGGGTCCCAGTGCGTGGTGATGCGACCAAAGGCGGCATCGAGGTCGATCGACTGCATGGCGAGGACTCCTGGCGGGTTCATGTGCCGCGACGGACTTCCGCCGCGAGACGATCGAGGTTCTGTTCGTTGGCCTTCTGGACGAACGGTGCAATTTCGTCCCGGTGTTCCGCGGTGTCGAACACTTGTCGCCAGCCGACCTCGGTGCCACTGCCGCGCGCAGAGAACGTGATGGTCAGGACGAAATGGTGGACGCCGCCGAGGTGCTCGATCACGATCCGTCCCGTCGGCTCGATTTCCCGGAACACGTTCTCGTTCGGGTGGTCGGCGCCGTCCGGACCGTGCATGACGAAGATCCAGCAACCGTTGGGCCGGAATTCGAACGTCGTGAACGTGCTGGAGAACCCGTCCGGTCCCCACCAGCGCGCGAGTCGCGCGGGGTCGGCGAACGCACGGAACACCTGCTCGGGGGGTGCATCGATGTAGCGCGTGTGCACGCACTCGCGATTCGCGGTCGACGCGGTCATGGGCGCGTCTCCAGTTCGTCCAGCAGA
The DNA here is from genome assembly GCA_036377475.1 of Steroidobacteraceae bacterium. GTDB lineage: Bacteria > Pseudomonadota > Gammaproteobacteria > Steroidobacterales > Steroidobacteraceae > RPQJ01. Next base: position 7,532 of record DASUYI010000523.1, read on the forward strand.
TTCGCTGCACGCCGCCGAAGGTCGTCGCGAGCGGCCGCATATCCCTGGCTGATGGCCGGCACGTGGTCCCATTCGCGCAGCTTGGTCGTCCGCAGGAACGCGGGCTCGTCGGCGACGTCGATCGTCACGACGCGCGAGGATGCGCGCTCGTCCTCGCGGGTGACCGGTTGCGGCGCCGCCTGCTCGATGCGGATGCCGTCGCGGTCGAGTCCGGCCACGGTTTCGTGCTGCAACGTCGTTGAGGGCGCGATGCCGCGCGAGACGGCGCGCGCAGGCACCCCGCGCTCGAGCGCGAGCTGGTTGAACAGCGCGGCGGCGAGCACGCTCTTCGCGGCTCCGTGCTCACAGACGAACGTGACGACCGTGTGGGTCCCCGCAGCGTCGCCGCCGACGGCAGATCCCGTGAAGACGGCGGTGCCCACGAGCAGGACGACCCGGCAAGCGGCCCACCCACTGCGGAATCGAAACATGCGCATCCTTGCTCCTCCGGGCGCCCGGTCGGCGGGCGGGTTGCGTCGCTAGGAAAGTGCGGTCCGGA
>DASUYI010000524.1:0-2282 GCA_036377475.1 Steroidobacteraceae bacterium
GAAGAGCCGGGCGATCGAGCTGCGGTTCTTCGGCGGTCTCTCGATCGAGGAGGCGGCGCGTCTTCTCGAGGTGTCGCCAGAGACGGTGAAACGTGATTGCCGTCTGGCCAAGGCCTGGCTCTTGCGATGGCTCGGCGAGCACAAGACCTCATGACCGACGCACGCTGGTTATTGATCGAACGGATCTACCACGCCGCGCTGGAGCTTCCGGTGAGCGATCGAGCGGGGTTCGTTCAAAAGGAGGCCGCAGGAGATCATGAGCTCGCTGCCGAAATCGAGGCGTTGGTCGCGTATGACGACCGGCCGGCGGCGTTCATGAACCACTCGGCGCTTGAACTGGCGGCGCGAGCCCTTGCCGAGCGGATGCGCCAGAACGACGAGAACTGTTCGGGGAGCATCGGTTCGTACGAGCTCGTGCGAACGTTGGGCGCCGGTGGAATGGGTGACGTGTTCCTCGCGCGCGACGGCAGGCTCGCGCGGAACGTCGCATTGAAGGTACTGCGTCGGGATGCCTCGAACCCTGACTGGATGGCCGCGTTCCACCACGAGGCGCTGGCCGCTTCGGCGTTGAATCATCCGAACATCCTCACGGTCTACGAAATCGGAGAACAAGCCGGCACGAGCTTCATCGCCGCCGAATACGTAGACGGCATCACCTTACGTGAACGCCTGACGCAGGGATCGATCCCCCTCCCCGACATGCTCGACATTGCGCTACAGATCGCCGAAGGCCTCGCGGCGGCACACGAGGCCGGCGTTGTCCACCGCGACATCAAGCCCGACAACGTAATGCTGCGAGCCGATGGCCTGGTCAAGATCCTCGACTTCGGGATCGCGACGCGGACAGGCCCTGACGGCCCCCCTGCCCCGGCAGGATGCATGGGCGCGGACGGCATGGTGATCGGCACGAGTGGCTACATGTCTCCGGAACAGCGTCAAGGGCTCGACGTCGATGCCCGTACCGATGTGTGGGCTCTTGGCATCGTGATGTACGAGATGTCAACGGGACGGTTGCCCGCCTCGGCGGCTGCGGCCGACCTGTCGCATCTTCCGGCGGAGCTGGTGAGGATCATCATTCGTGCGATGTCTCGGGAGCGCGACGATCGCTACGCCACGGGGCGCGAACTGGCCCGCGATCTGCTGTTGGTGCGTGACACGGTCGCAGATCCGTCCGGATCCCGTTCGGTCGGCTGGCGCGCCGTGCGCCGCCGCGGGGCCGGCGTGCGCTCGCAATTGCGGTTCGCCGTGGCGGCACTGATGTTCCTCGCCGCCACGGCGTCTCTCGTCGCGTTGGCGGCGCGCAGCCGCGGAGCGAATGCTTCCTCGCATGAGAGTCGCGACCCCGCTGCGTATCAGCTCTACGCGAAAGGACGGTACCACGTCGAGCGACGCACGCCCGAGGACCTGCGCAAAGGCGTCGCGTATCTACGCGAAGCAGTCACCGTCGATCCGACGTACGCGAGTGCGTACGCGAAGTTGGCTGACGCGCACATCCTGCTGGCGATGACCAGAGACGTGGCGCCGAAAGACTCGTTCCCACATGCCAGGGCCGCAGCAGAACACGCGCTGGCGATCGATCCAGGACTCGCCGAAGCGCGCGTGTCGATGGGCATCATCAAGTTCTGGTACGACTGGGACTGGAGTGGCGCCGAAGCGGAATTCCGGCGCGCGATGGAGGCCGCGCGACCGGAGCCGGCGGCGCGCGTCTTCTACGGACACCTGCTCTCGAACCTCGGCGACCATACTCGCGCAACACAGGAGCTCAGGCGCGCGCTCGACGATCAGCCGTACTCCCCATTTGCCAACGCGATCTTCGCGCAAGCCCTGTACTACGAAGGTCGGTACGACGCCGCGATCGCTCACCTTCACAAGACCCTCGAACTCGACCCGTCACTGTGGCTCACCCACAACATCCTCGGCCGCGCGTACGCCTGGAAGGGGATGCCTCGCGAAGGGTTACTGGAGCTCGACAAAGCGACCGCGCTCGGTGGATCGCTGATCGTGAGGGCCACCGCGGGTTATACGCTGGCGATCAGCGGCAAACGTGACGAAGCTCGCGCGATTCTCGACGAGTTAACGACGAGGGCCACGCAGGGATACGTGCCGCCCTCGAACCTCGCGCTCGTCCATCTCGGCTTGGGAGAACGCGACGCGGCACTCGACCGGCTGGAAGAGGCCGTCGAGGCTCGCGATCTCCTCCTCACGTTTCTGGGCGTCGAACCGCGCTGGGCCCAACTCGCCGGCGATCCGCGTTTCACCGCGGTACTCAGCAAAGTCGGACT
>DASUYI010000525.1:0-2362 GCA_036377475.1 Steroidobacteraceae bacterium
GCGTGTTCGGCGGCAACCCGGGCAGCGCGACGGGACGGGGCGGGACCGGCGGCCTCGCGTCGATGCTGGACCTCGACGGCGACGGCAACCCGCTCGACGACATCCTCGGCATGGCAGGAAAATTCCTGCGTTAACGTCAACAACAAGGGGAAACGCAAATGGACTGGCTCATCACGTTGATCATCGGCGGCGTCGTCGGCTGGGTCGCCAGCATCGTCATGAAGACCAATGCCCAGATGGGCATCATCGCCAACGTCCTGGTCGGCATCGTCGGCTCGTTGATCGGCTCGTGGGCTGCCGGGGCGCTGGGCCTCGCGCCGTCGGGCGGCATCGTCCGCTTCATCGTCGCGCTGATCGGCGCGATCGCGCTGATATTCATCCTGCGGGCGGTCGGGGTGTTCAAGAAGACCGCCTGAGCGCCGCGCGCCGGCGGCGCGGCCTCGATCGACATCCCGCCGCCGCGCGTCTGTCTCAGCGTGCGGCGGCGGTCGTCAGCGGCGCGAGCGCGGTGCGGTCGAAGTGCACCTCGTTGCGTGCGACGCGGTCGCCGTCGAGCACGACGAGGTCCATGCCGTCGATCTCGACCACCGTGTCCTCGTCGTTCGCGCGGCGGAACGTGGCGCGCCACAGCAGCGCGACGCCGTCGCAGTCGGCCAGGTCGAACACCTCGCGCTTGGTCCAGGTCATGCGCCAGTCCGCGAACAGCCGCGTGAGGTAGCGACGCAGCGCATCGCGGCCCGCGACTTCGCCGCGCGTGTTCGGGTCGCGGTAACGCAGGTTGTCCGTGTAGCAGTCGAGCACGCGCTCGACCTCCTGCGAGTTCCAGGCGTCGAGGAAATCCGTGACCAGGCGGTCGCGTGTCGCGGGTGTGAGCGTCATGACGAGGACTCCGTGGCGTGGAGACGGCCGACGACGGCCGGGCGTTCTTCGTCGTCGGCGAACAAGGCGAACGTGCTCGTGGCCGGCGCGATCGTCGTCGCGACGTGCAGGCGAACACTCGAATCGTGCGGGACCGGACCCTTGATCCAGGCATCGAGGCGCAACGGAGCCTCGGCCGATCCGTCACGCGGGGTCAGACCGGGCAAGCGGCCGAGACACTGGCCCAGCACGCGCTGCGGGTGATAGAGCGCGCGCGGAAAGCCCATTCGACGCGCATACCAGTCCCAGAGGTGGATGCCGTTGTAGTCGCCGGTGAAACGGCCGAAGCGCACGTGATCGGCGTCGGGCATGCGCCATTCGGCGACGCGCGAGCCGAACTCGATCGGCGACCGCGTGTGTGGAGAAGGTGCGTCGGGCTCACCAAAGCGGCCGCGCGTGAAGAACGTGACGACGCTTTCCCAAGCGAGCGTGCCGTCGACGTGCACGGTGGTGTGGAGGTCGAACTCCGCACCTTTCGGCACGACACGGCCGGGCCGCACGCGCGTCTCGAAGTCGAGCGCCGCCCCGACCGCGATCGGCCGGTGCTGCACCAGGTGATTGCGGGTCTGCAGCACGCCCCAGATCGGCACCGGAAAGCGCGGATGGGTCAGGATCGCCATCGCGAGCCGGAAGCCGAACGTGTGCGGGTACAGCAGCGGCAGCGTCGTCGGCGTGGTCATCGGGTCGCGACGCGTGGCGAGCCCCGTGATCCGTTCGAAGGCCGCGAGGTCGTGCGGATCGGGACGATGACGGCGCCAGTTCGCGCTGATGGGTGGGGACAGGTCGATGCGACGCCGCACGGGCATCACGGCACGCACCATGTAGGGCAGCGCCGAGGGACGATGGTCGTACGTGAGTTCGAGCGTCGCGTGCTTCATGCGCGTAGCGTCTCCAGCACGGCCCGCGCCGTGGTGCCCACCAGTTCCTCGACCACCGCGGGCAGGCGCTTGCGTGCCTGCACGTACGGCTTGACCGCACCGAACGGCGCATCGAGCAACGCATAACGAAGGCGCGCCATCGTGTCCGCGTCGCTGCGGCCGAATGCGCGCTCGGCGAATCCGCGCAAGGCGCCGCCCAGTTGCGGCTCGAGTGCGGCGGCACGGCCGGCGAGGTCTGCGGGCCACTCGCCGGCGACGAAATCCTGCCGACGGTGCAACAACAGAAGCCGCGCTTCGAGCGCATGCTCGCGAACCCAGGACACCATGAAGCGCGCAGCCGCGACTGCAGCGTCGATGTCGCGGGCCTCATCGAGCCGTGCGACGAAGCCATCCTGAAAGCTCTCGACCACGTCCATCCACAACTCGGCGAGCAGCTGCTCGCGACTCCGATAGCGGTGGTAGATGGAGCCGGTGGGCGCGCCGACCTCTCTTGCGAGCGCCGCGACCGTCACGGCACGTGGACCCCGATCCGCCGCAAGACGCAAGGCAGCACCCGTCATCTCGCT
>DASUYI010000526.1:0-5539 GCA_036377475.1 Steroidobacteraceae bacterium
TGACCGGACCCCGGCGTGGCCTTGAAGCCGCCCGTGCCCCAGCCGCAGTTGACGTAGAGGCCCGGCAATGGCGTCTTGCCCAGGATCGGCGAGCGGTCGGGCGTCACGTCGACGATGCCGCCCCAGTTGCGCAACATGCGCAGCCGACGGAAGCACGGGAACAGCTCGCAGATCGCCGCCAGCGTGTGCGAATTCACGTGCAGCGCGCCGCGCTGCGTGTAACTCGTGTAGGCGTCGGTGCCCGCGCCGATCACGAGTTCGCCCTTGTCGGACTGGCTGATATAGGCGTGGATCGCGTTCGACATCACGACGCAGGGGACCGCCGGCTTCACCGGCTCCGAGACGAGCGCCTGCAACGGAAAGCTCTCGAGCGGCAGGCGTACGCCGGCCAGGCCGAGCACCACCGAGGTGTTGCCCGCGGCCGAAACCCCCACGCGCCTGCAACGAATCAGGCCACGCGACGTCTGCAACGCTTCCATCGCACCGGAGGCGTCGTGGACGAGTCCGGTGACCTCGCAGTTCTCGATGATGTCGACCCCGAGCGCGTCGGCCGCGCGGGCATAGCCCCAGGCGACGGCGTCGTGTCGAGCCGTGCCGCCCCGGCGCTGCAGCGCGGCGCCCAGCACGGGATAGCGGATGTCCGGCTCGATGTTGAGTGGCGGGCAGTACGCCTTCGCCTGTTCGGGCGTCAGCCATTCGTTGTCGACGCCGTTGCAGCGGTTGGCGTGGATGTGCCGCTTGGCCACCTGTACGTCGTGCACGGTGTGCGCGAGCATCATGACGCCGCGCGGCGAGTACATGACGTTGTAGTTGAGGACCTGCGAGAGCCCGGCCCAGAGCTTGACCGCGTGGTCGTAGAGCGCGGCGCTTTCGTCGAACAGGTAGTTGGACCGGATGATCGTCGTGTTGCGGCCGGTGTTGCCGCCACCGATCCAGCCCTTCTCGAGCACGGCGACTCGCGTGATCCCATGCTCCGCGGCGAGGTAATAGGCAGCCGCGAGGCCGTGCCCGCCGCCGCCTACGATCACGGCGTCGTACTCCGGCTGTGCCGCGGCGCGACGCCACTGCGGCTGCCAGCCCTGCTGGCCGCCGAAGGCCTCGCGCAGCAGTGTCCAGGCCGAAAACCTGCGCATTGGGGAGCCTAAGCCCTCAGGTCCTCGTTCTTGGCGTCGTACGGCGAGTCGACCAGCACCGTCGCGCGCTTGCGTTCGCCCAGGACCTCGATCTCGAGGTCGGTGCCGACCCCGGCGTACTCCGATTTCACGTAGCCGATCGCGAGGCTCTTGCGCAGGCAGTGGCCGTAGTAGCCGGACGTGGCACGGCCGACCATCTGGCCGTCGGTCGTGAAGATCGGCTCGTTGCCGAGCGGGTCGGCGTCGACGACACCGTGCACGTCGAGCGTGACGAAGCCGAGCGGCACGCCGTCTCTCTGCTGCCGCTCGAGCGCGGTGCGACCGACGAACGGTCCCTTGTCCATGCGCACGAAGCGCGTGAGCCCCGCCTCGAACGGCGTGTTGTCGCGCGTGAGGTCGGTGCCCCACATGCGGTACGACTTCTCCATGCGCAGTGATTCCATCGCGCGCATGCCGGCCATGCCGATGCCGTGCCCGGCGCCCGCCGCGAAAATGGCATCGAACAGGTGGTGCGCGAACTCGATCGGGAAGTGCAGTTCCCAGCCGAGGGCGCCAACGAAATTGACGCGCAGCGCGTACACGTCGGTCGCGAATCCGACCTCCAGGACCTGCCCCGTGAGCCACGGAAACGAAGCGTTGTCGAGCGGTGCATCGGTGAGCTTCGCGAGCACGTCGCGCGAGCGCGGACCCGCCAGCACGAAGCAACCGCGCGCGCCCGTGACGTTGCGCAGGTGCACCGAACCGTCGGCCGGCAGCCGCTTGTGCAGGAAATCGCTGTCGTAACGCTCGGCCGCACCGGCGCTGACGACGTAATACCGCTGCTCGCCGAGCTTCGTGATCGTGAACTCGGTGCGAATGCCGCCGCGCATGGTGAGCGCATGACACAGCGCGATGCGACCGACCTTGACCGGCACCTTGTTCGCTACCAGGCCGTCGAGCCAGGCCTCGGCTCCGGGGCCCATCACCTCGAACTTGGTGAATGGCGTCAGGTCGATCACGCCGACCTTCTCGCGCAGCCGCCGGCACTCGTTGCCGACGTGCTCGAAGTAGTTCGTGCGACGGAAACTCCAGGCGTCCTTGCGTTCGACGCCGTCCGGCGCGAACCAGTTGGCGCGCTCCCAGCCGTAGCGCTGGCCGAACACCGCGCCCATCCGTTTCAACTTGTCGTAAACCGGGCTCGTTTTCACGGGACGTGCGTCCTCGCGTTCCTCGTCCGGGTAATGCACGGTGAAGACGTTGCGGTACGTCTCCTCGTTCTTCGTGACGACGTAGCGCTTGCCGGCGTACGGACCGAAGCGTCGCGGGTCCACCGCGAGCATGTCGATGCCGGGCTCGCCCTCGACGATCCACTCCGCCAGCTGCCAACCTGCCCCGCCGGCTGCCGTGATCCCGAAGCTGTGGCCCTCGTTGATCCACACGTTGCGCGTGCCCCAGGCGGGGCCGACCATCGGCCCGCCGTCGGGCGTGTACGAGATCGGGCCGTTGACGATGTCCTTGATGCCGCAGTGCTCCAGTGCCGGCACGCGCCGCTGCGCGGCCTCCACGTGCGGCAGCAGTCGGTCGAGGTCGCCGGGAAACAGGCTCTTGCCGAACCAGTCCGGCACGCCGTCGGCGAACCGGGCCGGCGCGCCGGCTTCGTACGGGCCGAGGATCCAGCCCATGCGCTCCTCGCGCAGGTAATACGACTTGTCGGACTCGCGCAGCACCGCCAGTTCGCGTCCGCCGGCGGCACGGTACTGCTTCAGTTCGGGGGACTCGTCATAGACGATGTACTGGTGCTCGACCGGGATCGCCGGCACGTCGAGCCCGAACATGCGCCCGGTCTGGCGCGCGTAGTTGCCTGTCGCGCAGACCACGTGCTCGGCCGTGATCTCGCCGCGCGTCGTCGCGAGCTTCCACTCGCCGCTCGCAGTCCGCGTCGCACCGGTCACATCGGTCTGTTCGTAGATCTCGGCTCCGCCCGTGCGCGCGGCCTTGCGCAACGCCATCGTCAGGTCGGCCGGCGCGATGTGACCGTCGTCCGGGTGGTAGAGCGCACCGACGATCGGCGGCGTGTCGCGACCGTCGCCCAGCTCGACGAGCGGCCAGAGCTCCTTGACCTCCGCGGGGGAAATCACACGAAACGGCACGCCGATGGTGTTGGCCGTGCCGCAGTACTTCAGGTACTCGTCCATGCGGTCGCGACAGGTCGCGAGCCGCAGGTTGCCCGTGACGTGGAAACTGACGTCCTGGCCGGTCTCCGCGGGCAGCCTCTTGTAGAGGTCGACCGAGTACTTGTGCAGCTGGCCGACCGTGTAGCTCATGTTGAAGAGCGGCAGGAGGCCTGCGGCGTGCCAGGTCGAGCCGGCGGTCAGCTCCGTGCGCTCGAGCAGCGCGACGTCGGTCCAGCCTTTTTTGACGAGGTGGTAGAGCGTGCTCACGCCCACCACGCCGCCGCCGATGACCACGACTCGGGCATGCGATCTCATCCGGGACTCCTGGGCCGGCCGCGTCCGCGCGCAGCGGGTTCCGTCGCGGCGTGGCTCGTCGGTTTGGCTGCAGTTTAACAACCGAGCCCGGCATGACCGCTCCGTTTGCGACAGGACCAGATGCAAACGCGTCAGCCGCCCGTATACTCGAACGGCGCTTTTCGGCGATGGCTGGCGGCGACGGGGAACAGCATGGCGGGCGATTCACATCGCACGGGCGGAAACGGCGCGACGACCACGCGCACGCGTTACGCGTTTCTGACCCTGGCGGACTATTCGATGATCGCGCTCGCCAACGCGGTCGAGCCGCTGCGCATGGCCAACCGCGTGTCGGGCCAGGCCGCGTACGAGTGGGTGATCGCGACGCTCGACGGGACGCCGGCCGTCGCCAGCAACGGCATGATGCTCACGCCGACCTGCAAGCTTGCCGACGTCGGCGCCGTCGACCTGGTGTTCGTCTGCGGCGGCGTCAACGTGCGCGAGGCAGTCTCCCCCGCCCTGACCACGACCTTACGCCGGCTCGCGGCCAAGCGCATGCCGCTCGGCGCGCTCTGCACCGGCGGCTACGCGCTGGCGCAGGCCGGGCTGCTCGACGGCCACCACGCGACGATCCACTGGGAGAACCTCTCGGCGCTGCGCGAGCAGTTCCCGCGCGTGCTGATCTCGGACCACCTCTTCTCGATCGACCGCAACCGCTACACCTGCTCGGGCGGGGTCGCGCCGCTCGAACTGATGCTGAACCTGATCGAGCAGAAGCTCGGCACGGACGTCTCGCGTCGGGTCTCGGAGCAGTTCATCGTCGAGCGCATTCGCGATGCCGACGACCGCCAGTACGTGCCGCTGCGGGCGCAGGTCGGCAACGTGCACCGCAGCGTGATCGCCGTCGCGTCGCTGATGGAGGCGAACATCGAGAACCCGCTGCCGCTCGAGGACATCGCACGGCAGTCCGGGCTCTCGCGCCGACAGATCGAGCGGCTGTTCCAGCGGCACGTGATGTGCGTGCCCAAGCGCTACTACCTCGAACTGCGGCTCAAGCGCGCGCGCGAGCTGCTGCTGCAGACCTCGATGCCGATCATGGCGATCAGCACGGCCTGCGGCTTCAAGTCGCCGCCGCATTTCTCGAAGTGCTATCGCGCGCATTACGGACGCCCGCCGACTGCGGAGCGTCAGCCTCGGAGGCACTCGGCCGCATAAGCGGGACGTTTTCGCGGCGCCCCCGGGTCCACATCTTAGTGAGCACGCGACGCCACAGCGCGCGTCTCTAGGCCAGATCGGGTTCGGGGAACCGTCACGAGCCATGGACGGCGAGTGCGAGCCTACAGGGACGTACTTGCGCGGTGTTACCCGGACCCGATGTGGGCTGGAGACGCTGCGCGCGCAACGCCCGCTCGCGCTCACGCGCGCATTCGCAGGCCTTTGGGGTCGAACAACGGCCCCGGACTGCGCACTGCTGCGCGACGGTCGCCCATCAGCTCGACCGCAAAGCCGGTCGTCTCGTTGGCCACCGCCTTGTCGACGTAGCCCAGCGCGATCGATCGGCCGACAGTGTGGCCGTAGCCGCCCGAGGTGACCCAGCCGACCACGCGGTCGCCGTGCCAGATCGGCTCGTCGCCGATGGCGTCGGCGTCGTCGGCATCGACCGCGAGCGTGACCAGCTTGCGTTCGCCGCCCGTCGCCTTTTCGGCCGCCGCGGCTTCGCGTCCGACGAACGGGCCCTTGTCGAGCTCGACGAAGCGACCGAGTCCCGCTTCGTACGGCCCGTAGATCGGCCGGAACTCCCGCGCCCAGTTGCCGAAACTCTTCTCGAGTCGCAACGCGTTGAGCGCGCGGCCGCCGAAAAGCCGCAAGCCGTGGCCCCTGCCGGCGTCGCTCAACGCGTCGTACAGCGTGCGCAGGTACTCCGCGGTGACCCAGACCTCGTAGCCCAGTTCGCCCGTG
>DASUYI010000527.1:0-2106 GCA_036377475.1 Steroidobacteraceae bacterium
GCGCGGCAGGCCCCCAACAACACGGTGAACACCGAAGCACAGTGCGAAGCCTCTGGGACTGGTCGAAGAACAAAGCCGCCGCGACGCGTGCGATGCACGACGCGGGGCAGTGGCTCGCCCGCGACGAGGCCATCATGGGCACGGCGATCCGCGTCGAGCTGTGGTGCGAGAACGCGGCGCAGGGCCAGCTGGCGATCGATGCCGTGATGGCGGAGATGCACCGCATCGACCGCACGATGAGCCCGCACCGGCCGGATTCCGAGCTGTCCCGCATCAACGCCGTGGCGCATCGCGAGCCGGTGGCGCTGTCCAGCGAGATGTTCCTGCTGCTGGTGCAGGCGCAGCGGTTCGCGCAACTGTCGGGCGGGGCCTTCGACATCACCTACGCCAGTGTCGGCTGCCTGTACGACTACCGCGCCGGCGTGGCGCCCGACGACGCGACGCTGGCCCGTGCGCGCGCCGTGGTCGGCTGGCGCGGCCTCGAGCTCGACGCCCGCACCCGCAGCGTGAGGTTCGCCCGCGACGGCATGCGCATCGACCTCGGCGGCTTCGCCAAGGGCCATGCGGTGGACAACGCGGCCGAGATCCTCGTCCATCACGGCATCACGCACGCGCACGTGGCGGCCGGCGGCGACAGCCGCGTCATCGGCGACAAGCGCGGCCGGCCCTGGACCATCGGCGTGCGCGACCCGCGCCGTGCCGGCGAACTGGTGGCGCTGCTGCCGCTGGTCGACACCGCGATCTCGACCTCCGGCGACTACGAGCGCTTCTTCGAGCAGGACGGCGTGCGCCACCACCACATCGTCGACCCCGCCAGCGGGCGTTCGCCCGATGGCGTGCGCAGCGTCACGGTGCTGGCTGCCGACGGCCTGACCTGCGAGGCGATGAGCAAGACGGTCTTCGTGCTCGGGGCCGAACGCGGCCTCGAGCTCGTCGAGACGCTGGAGGGCGTGGACGCGATCGTGGTCGATGCCCACGGCGAACTGAAGTGTTCGAGCGGCATGTCGGCGGGGCGCACGCCCGCACGGCATTGACCCACAGACCAATCACACCAAACGTGCTCAGGGGGCGGACGATGAACGGCAAGAAGATCACGAAGCAGTGGGCACTGCAGGTTGCCCTCGCGTCCGCAGCCGCGGTCGCGGCCGGTTGCGGCAGCGGTTCGGGCGGCTCCGACACCGTCACGGTCAACGGGGACGTGGCGATCGCCTACGCCAAGCGCGCCAACACGCTGGTGATGAACCCGACCGACGGTACGCCGTCAGCTCCCGGGGGTGACCTGATCGTGCGCGAGAAGAGCTCGCCGAGCGCGGCCGAGATCAACGTCACGGCAACGATCACCCAGGGCCAGGGCGACGTGTCCGACCCCGAGGTCAGCTACGACGGCAAGAAGATCGTGTTCGCGATGACGTGCCCGACCAGCAACACGGCGCAGATCGAGGGCGCGCCGGCCTGCACCGGGCGCTGGAACATCTGGGAATACGACATGACGAGCGGCGGCCTGGCCGGCGGCACGCTGCGCCGCGTCACCGCATCGACGAGCGACGACGACGTCGACCCGGCCTACCTGCCGGCCGGACGCGGCTTCGTGTTCTCGTCCAATCGCCAGACCCAGACCAAGAGCGTGGTCGACGGCCAGAGCGTGTACGCGGTCGACGAGTACGAGCGCGAGCGCGTGCTCAACCTGCACACGATGGACAAGGACGGCGGCGCGATCACGCAGATCTCCGTCAACCAGAGCCACGACCGCAATCCGGTGGTCAAGAGCAACGGCGACATCATGTTCTCGCGCTGGGAACACGTCGGCCCGCGCAACCGCTTCGCGATCTTCAAGAGTCGCCAGGACGGCACCGACATGTTCGTGCTCTACGGCGCGCACAGCCCGGGCAACAGCTTCCTGCACCCGCGCGAGATGGACCCGAGCGGTCCCTACAAGGACATGGTCTCGTCGACGCTGATGTCGTTGTCGGGCACGCGCGAGGGCGGGGCGCTGATGCTGATCGACATCAAGAACTTCAGCGAGAACGACATGAAGGCCACTGCGCTGGTGGCCGACGGCGAGGGCCAGCGCCATCTGACGAACAAGGAAATCCCGATGGGCCGCGG
>DASUYI010000528.1:0-6691 GCA_036377475.1 Steroidobacteraceae bacterium
ACTACACGCTCGAGTCGTCCCCGGCGCCGATGATCGTCCGGCGCGGCGAACCGATGCTGCCGCTCGCCTCGATGCGCCTGCAGGGCCTGCACAACGCGGCCAACGCGATGGCGGCGCTTGCGATGGCCGAGGCGCTTGCGCTGCCGCGCGGGCCGGCGCTCGATGCCCTCGTCGCGTTCCCCGGCCTGCCGCACCGCTCGCAGTGGGTCGCGGACGTGTCCGGCGTGCGCTACGTCAACGATTCGAAAGGCACGAACGTCGGCGCGACGCTCGCGGCCGTGGCAGGCCTGAGCGGCCCGCTGGTCGTGATCGCGGGCGGCGACGGCAAGGGCCAGGACTTCGGCGACCTGCGTGAGGCGTTCCGCGGCAAGGTGCGCCACGTGGTGCTGATCGGTCGCGACGCGCCGGCGCTCGAGACGGCGCTCGCGGGCGTTTGCGCGACCGAACGCGCCCTCGACATGCGCGCCGCCGTGCGGGCCGCGCAGGCCGCGGCGCGCCCCGGCGACACCGTGCTGCTCTCGCCGGCCTGCGCGAGCCTCGACATGTTCCGCGACTACACGCACCGCGGCGACGAGTTCGCCACCGCCGTCAGGAGCCTCGCCGCATGAGCGCGCCGGCCGCCACCGTGGGCTCGTATGCGCGTTCGACCGGGCAGCCCCGTCGCCTGATCCTCGACGGCTGGATCGTCGGCACCGTCGCGGCGTTGCTGCTGATCGGCCTCGTGATGGTCGCCTCGGCGTCGATCGGCATCGCCGAGAAGGAAACCGGGCACGCCTTCACCTACTTCCAGAAGCAGGTCGTGTTCGTGCTGCTGGGTCTGCTTGCGGCCGTCGTCGGCCTCGCCGTGCCGTCGCGCGCCTGGGAGAAATACTCGATCTGGCTCATGGCCGGCGCCTTCCTGCTGCTCGTGCTCGTGCTGGTGCCCGGCATCGGTTACACGGTCAACGGCGCGCGCCGCTGGGTCCGGCTCGGCTTCATGAACTTCCAGGTCTCCGAGCTCGCGCGCGTGATGCTGCTCACCTACATCGCGAGCTACGCCGTGCGTCGCGCCGACGAGTTGCGCGACGGCTTCGTCGGCTTCATGAAACCGGTGGTCGTGCTGGCGCTCGCCGCGGTGCTGCTGCTCTGCGAGCCGGACTTCGGCGCGGCCACCGTGCTGCTCGCGACCGGCCTCGTGGTGCTGTTCCTCGCGGGCGCGCGCCTGCATCACCTTGCCGTGCCGGTCGTGCTCGGCTCGGCCGCGTTCGCGCTGCTCGCGCTGATATCGCCGTACCGGCTGCGACGCCTCACCGGCTTCCTCAATCCCTGGGGCGACCCGTTCGACAGCGGGTTCCAGCTCGTGCAGTCGCTGATCGCGATCGGCCGCGGCGCGTGGGTCGGCGTGGGTCTCGGCTCGAGCGTGCAGAAGCTCTTCTACCTGCCCGAAGCGCACACCGATTTCGTGTTCGCCGTGTTCGCCGAGGAGTTCGGCCTGCTGGGGGTCGTCGTCGTGATCGGCCTGTTCGCGCTGCTCGTCGCGCGCGCGCTCAAGGTCTCGCGCGAGGCGGCGCGCGCCGGCCAGACGTTCCAGTCGTACGTCGCGGCCGCGATCGGCGTCTGGCTCGGACTGCAGGCGTTCGTGAACATCGGCGTCAACATGGGGCTGCTGCCGACCAAGGGCCTCACGCTGCCGCTGCTCTCCTACGGCGGCAGCAGCATGCTGGTCACGCTCGGCTGGATCGGCGTGTTGCTGCGCATCCATCACGACACGCAGGTGAGCGGCCGTGCCGGCGCGGTGCCGCGCGAGGGCCGGCGCTCGTGACGCGCAAGGTGGCACTGGTCATGGCGGGCGGCACCGGCGGCCACGTGTTCCCGGCGCTCGCGACCGCGCGCGTGCTCCAGCGTCGCGGCTTCGACGTCGTGTGGCTCGGCACGGAGCGTGGAATCGAGGCGCGGCTCGTGCCGGCCGAGGGCATTCCGGTCGAATGGCTCAGCGTGAGTGGCTTGCGCGGCAAGGGGGTCGCGGCCCTGCTCGCCGCACCGGTGCGCCTGCTCGTCGCGCTGAGCCAGGCGATGCGCGCGATCCGCAAGCACCAGCCCCGCGTCGTGCTCGGCGCGGGCGGGTTCGCCTCGGGACCGGGCGGCATCGCCGCCTGGCTGCTGCGCCGGCCGCTGGTCGTGCACGAGCAGAACGCGGTCGCCGGCATGACCAACCGAGTGCTGGCGCGCTTCGCGACGCGCGTGCTCGAAGGCTTTCCAGGCAGTTTCGGCCGCGGCGTCAAGGCCGAGCGCGTCGGCAACCCGGTGCGCCCGGAGATCGTCGCGGTGCCGCCGCCCGAACGGCGCTATCCCGGGCGCGAGGGCCGCGCGCGATTGCTCGTGTTCGGCGGCAGCCAGGGCGCGGCGCGGTTGAACGCGGTGTTGCCGGCGGCCCTCGGCGAACTGCCCGTGGGGTTGCGCCCCGAGGTCCTGCACCAGACGGGCAGGCACAACTACGAGGAAACCGTGCAGGCCTACCGCGCGCGCGGCATCGAGGCCGACGTGCGACCGTTCATCGACGACATGGCGAGTGCGTACGGGTGGGCGGACCTGGCCGTATGTCGCTCGGGCGCGCTCACGGTGGCCGAACTCGCCGCCGCCGGCGTGCCGGCCATCCTCGTGCCGTTCCCGGCGGCCGTCGACGATCACCAGACCCGCAACGCCGAGTACGCCGTGCGCGCGGGCGCCGCGCGTCTGTTGCCCGAAGCCGGGCTCACGCCGATTTCGCTCGCCGCGACGCTGCGCGAACTGCTCGAGCAGGGTCGTCCGCGGCTCGAGCAGATGGCCCACGCCGCGCGCCGCAGCGCGATCGTCGATGCCGACGTACGGCTCGCCGAAGCCTGCCTGCAGGCGGCGGGGGAGGCGGCGTGAAGGACCGCATGCGCCGCATCCACCGGATCCACTTCGTCGGCATCGGCGGCAGCGGCATGTCCGGCATCGCCGAGGTGCTGCTCAACCTCGGGTACGACGTGCAGGGCTCGGACATCAGGCACGGCGAGGTGACGCGGCGCCTCGAATCGCTGGGCGCGCGGATCGCGATCGGCCACGCGGCCGGCAACGTGCACGGCGCCGACGTCGTCGTCGTCTCGAGCGCGATCAACGCCGAGAACCCCGAGGTCGCGTACGCGCTCGAGCAGCGCCTGCCGGTGGTCAAGCGCGCCGAAATGCTCGGCGAGCTGATGCGCTTCCGGTATTCGATCGCGGTCGCCGGCACCCACGGCAAGACCACGACGACGAGCTTCGTGGCGAGCGTGCTCGCCGAGGGCGGCGCGGACCCGACGTTCGTGATCGGCGGACGCCTCAAGAGCGCGGCGAGCAACGCGCGGCTGGGCGCGGGCGAATACCTCGTCGCCGAAGCCGACGAGAGCGACGCTTCGTTCACGCACCTGCAGCCGATCGTCGCGATCGTGACCAACGTCGATGCCGACCACCTCGGCACGCACGACGGCGACTTCGAGAAGCTCAAGACGAGCTTCGTGGACTTCCTGCACAACCTGCCGTTCTACGGCCTCGCCGTGATCTGCAACGACGACGCCAACGCGCGCAGCCTGCTGCCGCGGATCTCGCGCCCGTACGTGACCTACGGCTTCGACGAGGCCGCCGACGTGCGCGCCGTCGAGGTCGAGCGACTGCCGGGGCGATCGCAGTTCACGGTGCTGAGGCCCCACGGCGCCTCGCCGCTCCCGGTCACGCTCAACCTGCCCGGACGACACAACGTGTTGAACGCGCTCGCCGCGATCACGGTCGCGACCGAACTCGAGATCGACGATGCCGCGATCCAGCGCGCGCTCGCGAATTTCCAGGGCATCGAGCGGCGCCTGCAGTGGCTGGGCGAGGTCGACATCGGCACGGGCCAGGTCACGCTCGTCGACGATTACGGTCACCACCCGACCGAAATCGCGGCGACCGTCGACGCCGCGCGCCAGGGCTGGCCGGGCCGCCGCATCGTGCTCGTGTTCCAGCCGCACCGGTACACGCGTACGCGCGACCTGCTCGACGAGTTCGCGCAGGTGCTGGCCGACGCCGACGCGCTGGTCGTCGCCGAGGTGTACCCGGCCGGCGAGGCGCCGATCCCGGGCGCCGACGGCAAGGCGCTCTGCCGCGCGATCCGCACGCGCGGCAAAGTCGAGCCAGTGCTGCTCAAGTCGCTCGACGAGATGCCGGACGCACTCGCCGGCATCGTGCGCGACGGCGACGTCGTGCTGACGATGGGCGCCGGCCAGATCGGCGGCGCGTCGCACGAACTTCCACGATCACTGCCCGCCGCCGTCGCGGCGCGAGGCTCACGGTCATGACTTCCCGGCCCTTCACGACGAACCCGAACGACTTCGGCCGCGTCGCGGTGCTGCTCGGCGGCACCTCGTCCGAGCGCGAGGTCTCGCTCGATTCCGGTCGCAACGTGCTCGCGGCGCTGCAGGGTCGCGGCGTCGACGCGCACGCGGTCGACGGCATCCCTGCGCTGGTGCAGGCGCTCACGGCGACCGGCGGCCGCAGGTACGACCGCGTGTTCAACATCCTGCACGGCAACCGTGGCGGCGGCGAAGATGGCGTGCTGCAGGGCCTGCTCGAGGCCCTCGGCGTTCCGTACACGGGCTCGGGCGTGCTGGGCTCGGCGCTGTCGATGGACAAGATCCGCACCAAGCAGGTGTGGCTCTCGGTCGGCTTGCCGACGCCCGGGTACGTGAGCCTGCAGCGCGGCGAGGACGTGGTCGCGGCCGCGCACAAGCTCGGACTGCCGGTCATCGTGAAGCCGGCCTGCGAAGGCTCGAGCGTCGGCATCACGCGCTGCTTCAAGGACGCGGACCTCGCGGCCGCCGTCGACCTCGCCGCGCGGTACGAAGGTCCGCTGCTGGTCGAGCAACTGGTCCAGGGCGACGAGTTCACGGTCGCCGTGCTCGGGTCGGAGGCGTTGCCGTCGATCCGGATCGTGCCGGCGGGCGAGTACTACGACTACCACGCGAAATACGTCGCAGACGACACGCAGTATCTCTGTCCCGGGCTCGCTGGCGCGGCCGAGCAGGAACTGCAGACGCTCGCGCTCGCCGCGTTCTTCGCCGTCGGCTGCAGCGGCTGGGGCCGGGTCGACTTCATGCGCGACCGCGCCGGCAAGCCGTGGCTGCTCGAAGTCAACACGGCACCCGGAATGACGAGCCACTCGCTCGTGCCCAAGGCCGCGCGCCAGCGCGGCATCGACTTCGAGGAACTCTGCTGGCGCGTGCTCGAGACCAGCTTCCACGCGCGCGTCGCGACGGAGCGAACGCGGTGATCTCGATGCCCTTCGTCGGCAGGAAGCCGCGCCGCCAGGCCACGCGCACCGAGCCGCAGTGGTACGAGCGGCTCGACTGGCACGCCATCGGCACCTCGGCCGCGGTCGCGGCGACGTGCATCGTCGTCGGGCTGCTGCTGATCTTCGCGATCGACCGTCCCGTGCGTCGCGTGCTGCTCGAAGGCCAGTTCCAGCGCGTGGCGCCGCCGGAGATCGAGACGGCGGTCGCGCAGGCGGCGCGCGGCGGCCTCGCCTCGGTGGACCTCGCGCGCATCCGCGAGCGCGTCGAGGCGATCGCCTGGGTCGACAACGCGGTCGTGACGCGCGTGTGGCCGGACGCGATCCGGGTCGTGGTCAACGAACAGGTCGCTGCCGCGCGCTGGAACGACACCGGCCTGCTCAACGCGCGCGGCGAACTCTTCATCCGCAAGGCGCGGTTCGTGCCGCCGGAACTGCCGTTGCTCGAGGGACCCGACGGCAGCGAAGCCGACGTCGCACAACTCTACATCGACGCCCAGGGCCGACTGCTCGAGGCCGGCCTGCGTCTCACCGGCGTCCGCCTCGACGCGCGCGGCGCCTGGGAACTGCGACTCGGCGACGGCCTGCAGGTCAGGCTCGGGCGCCAGGAAGTGCACGAGCGCCTCGAGCGCTTCATTCGACTCGCGAGCCCGATGGTGGCGAAGCGCGTCAACGAGATCAGCTACGTCGACATGCGCTACACCAACGGGTTCAGCGTGGGCTGGAATGCCCGCAGCGCTCTGGCCGTCGCGCCGAACGAGGATGCGACCCCCGATGCCTAGGAAACCGGAACGAAACCTGATCGTCGGGCTCGACATCGGCACCTCGAAGGTCGTCGCGATCGTCGGCGAGCTCGCCCACGAGGGCGTGATCGAGGTCGTCGGCGTGGGGTCGCACCCGTCGCGCGGCCTCAAGCGCGGCGTGGTCGTCAACATCGACTCGACCGTGCAGTCGATCCAGCGCGCCGTGGAGGAAGCCGAGCTGATGGCCGGCTGCCAGATCCACTCCGTGTTCGCGGGCATCGCGGGCAGTCACGTCCGCAGCCTCAATTCGCACGGTATCGTTGCGATCCGCGACAAGGAAGTCATGCCGGGCGACGTCGAGCGCGTGATCGACGCGGCGCGTGCCGTGGCGATCCCGGCCGACCAGAAGATCCTGCACATCCTGCCGCAGGAATTCATCATCGACGCGCAGGACGGCATCCGCGAGCCGGTCGGCATGTCGGGCGTCCGCCTCGAGGCGAAGGTCCACATCGTCACGGGCGCCGAGAGCGCCGCGCAGAACATCGTCAAGTGCGTGCAGCGCTGCGGGCTCGAGGTCGAGGACATCGTGCTCGAGCAGCTCGCCTCGAGCTACGCCGTGCTGGCCGAGGACGAGAAGGAACTCGGC
>DASUYI010000529.1:0-2208 GCA_036377475.1 Steroidobacteraceae bacterium
CCGAATCGATGAGCCGGTGGCTAGTGTCTTGTGTCTAGCGGTTAGTAGGAGGCGACCCTGTCGGCGTGCGGCACAGCCGCTTTCTTGCCAGACACTAGACACTACCCGCTAGACACTCACTTACGCTTTGCGCCGGGCGGACACGACGTTCGGCAACGTCGAGAACCGCGACAGCAGCCGGCTCAGTTCGTCGAGACCGTGCACCTTCACCGTGACGTCCATGGTGGCGATGTTGTCGACCGGGTTCGTGACCGTGTGCATCGCCTCGATGCTGATGTGCTCGTCGGCCAGCACGCCGGAGATGTCCCGGACCAGTCCGCGCCGGTCGAACGCCTCGACGCGCACGACGACCGCGAACGTGCGCTCGTCGGCCGGGCGACCCCAATCCACCGCGAGCACGCGCTGCGGGTTTTCCTCGCGCAGGCGCACCAGGTTCGCGCACGTCGCACGGTGGATGCTGACTCCGCGCCCGACGGTGATGTAACCGAGGATCTCCTCGGGCGGCACGGGGCGACAGCAGCGCGCGATCGTGCTCAACAGGTCGCCGACGCCGTCGATGATCATGCCCGGGGAGTCCGCGCCCGCCGCCGGCTTCAGCAGTTTCGGCGCGCGCGGCGTCGCAGGCTCCTGCTCGTGCAGCCGGCGGTGGATCGCGCCGGCCACCTGCGCGAGCGTGATGTCGCCTTCGCCGAGCCCCTGGTGGAGCGCGTCGGCGTTCGGCAGGCCGAGATCCGCGAGGATCTCGGGCAGCGGTGGCGCACGCACGCCGAGCCGGTCGAGCTCGCGTTCGAGCATCTGCTTGCCCTGCTCGCGGTTCTGCGACTCGTCCTGCTTGCGGAACCACGCCCGCACCTTGGCGCGGTTGCGCGGCGAGGCGAGGAAGCCGAGCTGCGGCAGCAGCCAGTCGCGACTCGGGTGCGCGTGCTTCGACGGAATGATCTCGACCGTGTCGCCGTTCGAGAGCTTGTAGTCGAGCGTCACCATGCGGCCGTTCACGCGTGCGCCGCGACAGCGGTGGCCGAGGTTCGTGTGCACCTGGTAGGCGAAATCGAGCGGCGTGGCGCCCTTGGGCATGTCGACCACTTCGCCCTTCGGGCTCAGGGCATAGACGCGGTCCTCGAAGACCTCGGCCTGCAGGCCCGCGAGCAGGTCCGGCTCGGCGCCTTCGCGCTGCGACGGCTCGAGCAGCTGTCGCAGCCAGATGATCTTCTGCTGGAAGCTCGCCTCGACCTTGCGGCCCTCCTTGTACTGCCAGTGCGCCGCGACGCCGAGCTCGGCGTGGTCGTGCATCTCGCGCGTCCGGATCTGCACCTCGAGCGGCAGCTTGCCCGGCCCGATCACGGCGGTGTGCAGCGAGCGGTAGTTGTTGTCCTTGGGCGTCGCGATGTAGTCGTCGAATTCGCCGGGAATGTAGGGCCACAGGCCGTGGACGCTGCCGAGCGCCGCATAGCACTCGGCGATCGTGTCCACCATCACGCGCACGGCGAGCACGTCCATCACCTGCTCGAACCTGAGCGACTTGCGCTGCATCTTGCGCCAGATGCTGTAGATGTGTTTCGGCCGGCCGGTGACCTCGCCGGCGATGCCGAGCTTGTCGAGCTCGCGGTTCAGCCCGCGCTTGACGTCCTCGATGTACTGCTCGCGCTCCGTGCGCTTGGCCTTGAGCCAGCCCGCGATGCGCTTGTACTCCTCCGGCTGGCTGTAGCGGAAGGCGAGGTCCTCGAGTTCCCACTTGAGCTGCCAGATGCCGAGGCGGCTGGCGAGCGGGGCGTAGATCTCCTGCGTCTCGAGCGCGGCGCGGCGCTGCTCGGGCTCGGGTCGGTCCTTGATGCGCCGCAGGTATACCAGCTGCAGCGCGAGCCGGATCAGTACGAGCCGCACGTCGGAGGCGAGCGCGAGCAGCAGTTTGCGCAGGCCCTCGGCCTGCTCCGGCTTGAGGGGCTGTCCGGGATTCCAGTCGGGGGGAATGCCGCTCTCGCCGACTTTGTCGAGTTCCGTCGCGAGCCGGACCGCGGCCTCGCCGAAGTCCGGCAGGGCCTGCTCGGCGTCGAGCACGTGCCCGTGCAGCAGGGGCACGAGCAGGCCCGCGAGCAGGACGTCCGCGTCGGCCTGCAGCGGCGCCAGCACCGCGAGCAGTTCGACGCTGCCTGCCGTGTGCTCGTCCTGTGGCCGAGCGCTCACCACGTCGAGCGCCGACCGCACGCGCGG
>DASUYI010000530.1:0-11961 GCA_036377475.1 Steroidobacteraceae bacterium
GACCGCGGAGTACGGATTGCCGAGCGCACGCAGCCATTCCTGGGCGGCAGCGTTGTCGTCCTTCCAGTTGAGCCCGATCATCGGCACGACGTTCGAGCTCGCAATCGCGATCAGCGTGTCGTGCTCCTGGCGGCAGCCGCCGCACCACGTGCCCCACACGTTGAGCACCCACGGCCGGCCGCGCAGGTCGTTCGTGCTGACCGTGTACGCGGCGTCCTGCAGGCTCGGCAGCGTGAACTGCGGCGCAGGCTTGCCGATCAGCGGGGACGGCACATACGACGGGTCGCGCTGCAGCCCGACGAACAGGAACCCGCCCAGCGCCGCGAACAGGGCGAACGGAATCGCGAATTTGAGCCAGTTGTTCATGGATGCGTTACGTTCAGGTGGCCTTGGCGACGCCGCCCGCGCCGAGGCGCTCGTCCGCCTCCTGCCGACGTGTACGGTAGCGACGGTCGGTGATCGCGATGAAGCCGCCGATCATCATCACGAGTGCGCCGAACCAGATGAACCGCACCATCGGCTTGTACTGCAGGCGCATGCTCCACTTGCCCGCGCCGAGGTCCTCGCCCATGGCGACGAACAGGTCGCGGTTCCAGTCGACCTCGATGCCCGCCTCGGTCATGGGCATCGTGCGCACGCGGTAGACGCGCTTCTGGGGGGTGAGGTCGGCGATCAGTTCGTCGCCCCGCGTGATCCGGAAGTGCGCCTGCACGGCGTCGTAGTTCGGCCCCGCGACCTGCTGCGTGCTGTCGAAGTGGAAGGTGTAACCCTGCATTTCGATCGACTCGCCTGGCTGCAGCGCAAAATCCTTCTCGATCCGGTAGCTCTGCGTGATCGTGACGCCGATCGCAAACAAGCCCACGCCGATGTGCGCGACCGTCATGCCGACCAGGCCGCGCGGCAGCGACTGCTTCTTGCGCAGACGCTGCGCGGGCTCGTAGAGCGCGGACAGGATCACCCAGAGGCCCGCAGCGACGCCCACGGACGCCATCGGGTGAAAGCCGCCATAGGCCAGCAGCGGGATCAGCACGCCGAGCACGGCGCCCACGCCGAGCATCACGAGCAGCGGCATCCGCTTCTCCGCGATCTTGCCGTGCTTCCACATCGAGTGCATGCCCACCCCGAGCAGCGCGAGCATCGGCAGCGTCGGGATCAGGAACACGGCGTTGAAGTACGGCGGGCCGACCGAGATCTTGCCCATGTTGAGCGCGTCCAGGAACAGCGGGTACAGCGTCCCGATCAGGATCAGCAGCGCGGCGACCAGCAGCAGGACGTTGTTGAACAGCAGGAACGACTCGCGCGAAACGACGTCGAAGCCGCCCTTGGTCCGCAGCGACGGGCCACGCCACGCGAACAGCGCCAGCGAACCGCCGACGCACAGGGCGAGGAACGCGAGGATGAACAGGCCGCGGCTCGGGTCGCTCGCGAACGCGTGCACGGAGACGAGCACGCCGGAGCGCACGAGGAACGTGCCGAGCAGGCTCAGGCTGAACGCGATGATCGACAGCAGCAGCGTCCAGCTCTTGAACAGGCCGCGCTTTTCCGTGACGGCAAGCGAGTGGATCAACGCGGTACCGACCAGCCACGGCATGAACGACGCGTTCTCGACCGGGTCCCAGAACCACCAGCCGCCCCAGCCGAGCTCGTAGTACGCCCACCAGCTGCCGAGCGCGATGCCGCCGGTCAGCAGCATCCACGCGACCGTGGTCCAGGGCCGCGTCCAGCGCGCCCACTTCTCGTCGAGCTTGCCCTCGAGCAGCGCCGCGACCGCGAACGCGAATGCGACCGAGAAGCCGACGTAGCCGAGGTACAGCATCGGCGGGTGGATCGCGAGCGCCGGGTCCTGCAGCAGCGGATTGAGGTCCTGCCCGTCCAGGGCCGCCGGGATCAGCCGCTCGAACGGGTTCGACGTGAACAGGATGAACGCCTGGAAGCCGATGCTGACGATTCCGAGCACGCCGAGCACGCGCGCCGCGAACGTCTGCGGCAGGTTGCGGCTCAGGAACGCGACGCCGAGCGTCCAGCTCGACAGCGCGAGCGCCCACAGCAGCAGCGAGCCTTCGTGCGCACCCCACACCGCCGTGAAGCGGTAGAACGTCGGCAGGGCCGAGTTCGAGTTGTTCGCGACGTAGAGGACGGAGAAGTCGTTCTTGAAGAACGCGTATGCGAGCACGGCGAACGACAGCGCCACGAACACCCACTGCCCCGCGGCCGTCGGACGCACCGCGTCCATCCAGCGGCGATTGCCGAGGTGCGGGCCGGCGAGGCCGAAGAAGGCCTGCGCGATGGACAGCAGCATCGCGAGGACGAGTGCGAACAAACCCAGTTCTACGACCATGCGACGGGTGCTCCGAGTCGGGTCTTGCGTCGATCGATCAGTCGGGCCGCGGCGGTCAGGTGCCGGGCGTTGCCGCAGCGTTGTTCTGCGGCATGTTGTTCGCCGCATCCATGTGCGGCTTCAGGCTTTCCTTGACCTCCGGCGGCATGTAGTTCTCGTCGTGCTTGGCGAGCACTTCCTCGGCCACGAACCGGCCGTTGTCGAGCTTGCCACGCGCGATGATGCCCTGCCCCTCGCGGAACAGGTCGGGCAGGATGCCCGTGTAACTCACCGGGACTTCCTTCTGGAAATCGGTCAGCACGAACGTGACCTCGAGGCTGCCGGGCTGGCGCGTCACGCTGTTGTTCTGCACCAGTCCGCCGACGCGGAACGTGCGCGCCGTCGGCGCCTCGCCCGCGCTGATCTGCGTCGGGCTGTAGTAGTAGAGCAGGTTCTGGTTGAACGCCTTGAGGGCGAATGACGTGGCGATGCCGACGCCGGCCAGGATGGCCACCACGGTCACCATGCGCTTCTGTCGCGGTGTCATGAGCGAGTCTCCGAGGAAAGTTCGTTCCGCCGACGGGCGGCGTTCTGGGCTTCCGTTTCGCTGCGTCGCGCCGACCACCAGTTCCAGACGAGAACCAGGGCGGTCAGGCCATAGGCGGGCCACACGAACTGCGCGTAACCCCCCATCTCGAGAAATTTCTGAACGTCCATGATGTTACGCCGCTTCTTCGAGCCACTTGGCATTGCGTTCGCGCCGCAGGATCTCGCCGCGCAGCCGGCGCGAGATCGCCCAGCCGAAATACAGCTGGAAACCGGTGATCATGATGAACAGCGGGATCAGCATCGCGAGCTGGATCGACGGCTTGTCGAGCTTGGTCACGCTCGCCGGCTGGTGCAGCGTCGTCCACCACTCGACGGAATAATGAATGATCGGGACGTTGATCACACCCACCAGGGCAAGCACGGCGCTGGCCCGGTCGGCCCGCTGCGGGTCGTCGAACGAGGCGCGCAACGCCATGTAGCCGAGGTACAGGAACAGCAGCAGCAGTTCCGAGGTGAGCCGGGCATCCCAGACCCACCACGTCCCCCACATCGGCTTGCCCCAGATCGAGCCCGTGGCCAGCGCGAGGAACGTGAACGAGGCGCCGATCGGGGCGCAGGCCGCCGCGGCGCCGTGCGCGAGCTTGATGCGCCAGACGAGGCCGACCCCCGCTGCCACGGCCATGACGACGTACGTGAACATGGACATCCAGGCGCTCGGGGCGTGGACGTACAGGATTCGGAAGCCGTCGCCCTGCTGGTAGTCCGCCGGCGCCTTGACGAGCCCCCACCAGGTCGCGACCAGGATCAGCGCCAGCGCCGCCCAGCCGAACCACGGGGCGATCCTGCCCAGGATGCGGTAGGCGTGCGGGGGCGAAGCGAGCTTATGGAACCAGGTCCACTTCATGTTGTCCCTCTTGACCCTCGAACGCTCGTTGCGTTCAGTCTTTGCGTCAAATACGTGTCAATTCTCGACGCTGATGCGGATGGCCGCAGACATCGCGATCGGCCCGAGGCTCAGCGCCATGAAAAAGATCGCCGCGAGCAGCTGCAGCGGCCCCGCCGGCGAGTCTCCGTCCATCTGCATGGACACCGCCCGCGAGCCGAAGATCAGCATCGGCATCGCGAGCGGCAGCACCAGCAGCGACAGCAGCACGCTGCCCCGGCGGACGCCGACCGTCAGCGCCGCGCCGATGCCGCCCAGCACGCTGAGCGTACCGGTGCCGAGCAGCAGCGACAGCATCAGCACGCCCCACACGCTCACGGGCAGGCCCAGCCCGGTGCCCACGATCGGCGACATGATGACCAGCGGCAGTCCGGTCAGCACCCAATGTGCCGCCACTTTGGCAAGCAATATCCAGCCGAGCGGCTGCCCGGACAGCACCCACTGCTCCATGGTGCCGTCCTCGACGTCCGC
This sequence comes from Steroidobacteraceae bacterium, assembly GCA_036377475.1. Classification (GTDB taxonomy): domain Bacteria; phylum Pseudomonadota; class Gammaproteobacteria; order Steroidobacterales; family Steroidobacteraceae; genus RPQJ01. The sequence goes on from DASUYI010000530.1 coordinate 4,281, forward strand.
GCGGAACAGCGCTTCCAGCGCGAGCAGCGACGAGAGCAGCGCGGCGACCCACACGACGCCGCCGCCGATCTGGCGCAGCGCTGACAGGTCGGGCGTGGTCGCGAGCGGGAACATGGTCGTCACGACGACGTAGAAGATCAGCGGTTGCGCGACCTCGTCCCAGCGTCGCCACGCGAGCGTGACGTCGCGGACGAAGACGAGCCGGGCCGCCTCGGTGGTCGGGGTGCGCGTCACGGTTCCAGCTCCAGTCGCCTGAGGCACGGTGCGTCGTCGAGCAATCGCTGGTGCGCCGCCGCGATGGCGAGGCCGCCCTGCCGCACGTGATCGACGATCAGCGTCTCGACGAGCTGGATGCCCGCCGTGTCGAGGTTCGTGACCGGCTCGTCGAGGATCCAGAGCGCCGCGTCGGCGAGCAGCAGGCGCGCCAGCGCGAGGCGTCGCTTCTGCCCGGCCGACAGGCTGCGCGCGGGCAGGTCGCCGCGCGAGAGGATGCCGACGCGGTCGAGCGTCGCATCGATGGCCGCGGCCGTGAGCGACTGGCGCAGGCCGGCGAGGAACTTGAGGTTCTCGCGCGCGGTGAGGTCGGCCTTGAGCGAATTGAGATGGCCGAGATACCCCAGTTCGGCATTGAATTCGTCGCGGCCGCCGCGGATCGACTTGCCGCGCCAGTGCAGTTCGCCGGTCTCCGCGGGCAGCAGGCCGCAGACCACGCGCAGCAGCGTCGTCTTGCCGACGCCGTTCGGTCCCGTGATCTTCAGGAATTCGCCGGGGCTGACGCTGAAGGACACGTCGCGCAGGATGTGCCGATCACCCCGCCACGCGTTGATTTCGCGGGCCTCGAACGAGGCCCCGTCGAATGTCATCCCGCCTCCGCGCGATTCGCTCTGTGTCTGGCCACCCTGCACGTGTCACGCGGGGCGGCGGATTGGGCGCGAAGTCTAGCAAAACAGACTCATTCCAATGTCCGGACTTCCCGCAGTCACACTGCGGGTTCGAGACGCACGAGGTCGCTGCCTTCCTCGACACGCTGGCCCGGGCGTACCTTGATTTCGACGACGCGGGCAGGCCAGGGCGCGGTGAGCGAATGCTCCATCTTCATCGCCTCGAGCACGAGCAGCACCGCGCCCTGTTCGACGGTCTGGTCCGCCTGCACGCGGACGTCGAGCACGTGCCCCGGCATCGGCGCGCGGAAGTGGCCTTCGTGTTCGGCGGACGCCCGGTGCTCGGCGCCGGTGTCCTCGACGAAGTCGTAGCGCACGCAATGCCGGCGGACGAGGACGCGGTCGTGGTCGAAGTGGACACGCGCAGCGATCGGATCGCCGTCGATGAACCCGTCGACCGCGCCGTCCGGCGCGCAATGCGTATTGACACGGTGACGCCGGTTGTCGATCACGACGGTGACGCCTTCGCAGTTGCGCTCGAACGCGAGCCAGCGCTGGTCCTTCGCTTGCTCGGCGAGCGAGGCGGGGGCGAACGTGGGGTCGAACCGCAACGCGACGCGGACGATCGGCGGCCCGTTGAGCCGGAACCCCGTCGCGGCGTCCCAGGGACTCGTCGCGGTCGGCTCGGCGCCGCCGGGCGGCGTGAGCACCCGGGCCGCGGCCCCGATCAGCCAGGCCTCGTCGAGTTCCTGCGGCGGGATGCCGCTCGCAAGTGAGGCGTCCGTCTCGAGCAGTCGTGTGCTGACGTCGCCATCGCGGACCGCAGGCGCGCGCAGGATCTGCCAGAGGAAGCGTGCGTTGGTGCGCACGCCTTCGACTTCGGTCGCCTCGAGCGCCTGCCCGAGCCGCTCGATCGCCTGTGCACGATCGGGCGCCCAGGCGATCAGCTTGGCGATCATCGGGTCGTAGTGCACGGTGACCTCGTCGCCCTCCTCGACGCCTGCGTCCACCCGCACGTGCGGCAGGTCGCCGGGCAGGCGCAGGCGCGACAGGCGACCCGTCGACGGCAGGAAGCCGCGGTCGGGGTCCTCGGCGTAGAGCCGCGCTTCGACCGCGTGGCCGTGGCTCGCGATCTCAGCTTGTGCGAGCGGCAGCGGTTCGCCCGCGGCGACGCGCAACTGCCATTCGACCAGGTCGAGACCGGTGATCATCTCGGTGACCGGGTGCTCCACCTGCAGCCGCGTGTTCATCTCGAGGAAATAGAACTCGCGCCCGTCGTAGAGGAACTCGACCGTGCCCGCGCCACGGTAGTCCACGGCTTTCGCCGCGGCCACGGCGGCCGCTCCCATCGCCGCGCGGGTCGCATCGGCGAGCCGCGGCGCCGGCGCCTCCTCGATCACCTTCTGGTGGCGACGCTGCAACGAGCAGTCGCGTTCGAACAGGTGGACGGCATTGCCGTGTGCGTCAGCGAAGACCTGGATCTCGACGTGGCGTCCCTTTTCCACGAAGCGCTCGAGCAGCACGCGCGCGTCGCCGAACGACTTGGCGGCCTCGCGACGTGCGCCGCCCAGCGCCTCGGCGAAGTCCTGCGGATCGCGCACGATGCGCATGCCCTTGCCGCCGCCGCCGGCGGTGGGCTTGATCAGCAGCGGGAACCCCAGCGCCTGCGCGGCTGCGGCGAGCGTGGCGTCCGATTGATCGTCGTCGTCGTACCCCGGCAGCACCGGCACGCCGGCCGCGGTCATGAGCCGACGCGCCTCGCTCTTCGAGCCCATGCGATCGATCGCCGATGGCGGGGGACCGACAAACACGATCCCGGCCGCAGCGCAGGCACGCGCGAAGTCGGCGTTCTCGGACAGGAACCCGTACCCGGGATGGATCGCGGTGCAGCCGTGCTCGCGTGCGGCCTGCAGGATGCGCTCGACGTCCAGGTAGCTGTCGCGCGCGGGTGGCGGCCCGATGCAGACGGCCTCGTCCGCCATGCGCACGTGCAACGCGCCGCGGTCGGCTTCGGAGTACACGGCCACCGTGCGCAGACCCAGGCGTCGCGCGGTGCGGACGATGCGGCAGGCGATTTCGCCGCGGTTGGCAATCAGCAGGTTCGTGAGCATGTGCAACGCCGAGGGGTTAGGGGTTAGGGGATAGTGGCCGGAAGCGCTGCGCGCCTGGCGCCTCAGTCGCCTTCTTCACTATCCCCTATCCCCTATCCCCTTACATTCTGAAAATGCCGTAGGGCGCCTCGCCGTCGTCGGCGCGGCAGGTCGCCGCCGCGAGCGCGAGCGCGAGCACGCCGCGCGTGTCGACCGGGTCGAGCACACCGTCGTCCCAGAGCCGCGCGCTCGCGTACAGCGGATGACCCTGGGCCTCATATTGCGCGCGGATCTCCTCGCGGAACTGACGCTCGGCGTCCTCCGGCCACGCTTCCTTGCGGCGCTGCATGCCTTCGCGCTTGACGATCGCGAGCACGGTCGCCGCCTGTTCGCCGCCCATGACCGAGATGCGCGAGTTCGGCCAGGTCCACAGGAAGCGCCCGCCGTAGGCGCGGCCGCACATCGCGTAATTGCCCGCGCCGAACGAGCCGCCGATGATGACCGTGACCTTGGGCACCGACGCGCAGGCGACCGCGGTGACCATCTTCGCGCCGTCACGGGCGATGCCGCCGGCCTCGTATTTGCGCCCGACCATGAAGCCGGTGATGTTCTGCAGGAACAGCAGCGGGATGCGTCGGCGGTTGCACAGCTCGACGAAGTGCGCACCCTTGAGCGCCGACTCGGAGAACAGCACGCCGTTGTTCGCGACGATGCCCACCGGGTAGCCGGCGAGGCGCGCGAAGCCGCAGACGAGCGTCGCGCCGTAGAGCGCCTTGAACTCGTCGAACTCGGAGGCGTCCACGAGCCGCGCGATGACTTCGCGCACGTCGTACGGGTGGCGCGTGTCGCGCGGCACGACGCCGTAGAGCTCCTCGGCGGCGAACCTGGGCGCGCGCGCGGCCTCGGGCGGCGGCTTCGAGCCGTCCCGGTTCAGATTCGCGACGAGTCGTCGCGCCAGCCAGAGGGCGTGCGCGTCGTTGTCGGCGAGGTAGTCGACCACGCCCGACTGCCGGGCATGCACGTCGCCGCCGCCGAGCGTCTCGGCGTCGACGCGTTCACCGGTGGCCGCCTGCACCAGCGGCGGGCCGCCGAGGAAGATCGTGCCCTGCTCGCGCACGATGATCGATTCGTCGCACATCGCCGGGACGTAGGCGCCGCCGGCCGTACAGGAACCCATGACGACCGCGAGCTGCGGGATTCCCTTCGACGACAGTTGCGCCTGGTTGTAGAAGATCCGGCCGAAGTGCTCGCGATCGGGAAAGACGTCGTCCTGGCGCGGCAGGAACGCGCCGCCGGAGTCGACGAGGTACAGGCACGGCAACGCGTTCTCGAGCGCCACGTCCTGCGCCCGCAGGTGCTTGCGCACCGTGATCGGGTAATACGTGCCGCCCTTGACCGTGGCGTCGTTGGCGACGATCACGCATTCGCGCCCGGCCACGCGACCGATGCCGGCGACGAGGCCCCCGCTCGGGATCCAGTCATCGTAGAGTTCGTGGCCTGCGAGCGGCGCGATCTCGAGGAACGGCGACCCCGGATCGAGCAGGCGATCGATGCGATCCCGCACCAGCAGCTTGTCGCGGCCGGTGTGCTGGGTGCGCGCCGCCGCCGACCCGCCCTCGCGGACCTTGGCCGTCAGCGCGCGCAGCTCCGTGGCGAGGCGGCGGTTGACCTCGTCGTTCGCGGCAAACTCGGCGCCGCTGCGATCGATGCGGGTTTCGAGGACGTTCATCGGGACTGTCCCATTTTTTCCTTGGAAGAATGGGGACTGTCCCCACCGCTGTTCTCATGTCGAGCTTCCGCCGCCGCGAGAATTCGTTCCGCCTGCCTCAGGTGCGGCCGGTCGACCATCTTGCCGTCGATGGCGACCACGCCCGCGGACGAGGGATGGGCGAGCGCCTCGACGACGCGACGTGCCCACGCCACTTCGTCCGACGACGGGCTGAACGCGGCGTGAATTGGCGCCACCTGCGCCGGGTGGATCGCGAGCTTGCCGACGAAGCCGTCGCGTCGCGCGGTGCGCGCGCGCCGTTCGACCGCCTCGACGTCGCGGAATTCGACGTCCGTCGTGTCGATCGCGGCGATGCCCGCGGCCGCCGCCATGAGCAGGCACGAGGCCCGGGCGAGCCGGTACAGGTGTTCGTACTCACCGTCGGCGCTGCGGTTGGCGGACGCGCCCACGTCGGCGGCGAGGTCCTCCGCACCCCAGGTGTAGCCGACGACCCGCGCCGGCGGGGCCGCAAAATCCGCGCCATTCAGCACGGCCTGCGCCGTCTCGGTGACGAGCGCGATGACCTTGATCGAGCCGACCGGCAGACCGTGCCCGGTCTCCAGCGCCTCGAGCCAGTGGTCGAGACGCTGCAGGTCCGCGAGGGTGCGGGCCTTGGGCAGCACGACGCCGTCCGGCTGCGCGGCGACGATCGCGCCGAGGTCCACGAGCGCCTCCCTGGAGTCGACCGGGTTGACGCGCACCCAGCACGGCACACCGCGCGCGCCGTCACGCAGGCGAGTGGCCACGTGCATGCGCGCCTGCGGCCTCGTGACGACCGTGACGGCGTCCTCGAGGTCGAAGATGACCGCGTCGGCCCCGCTGTGCAGGGCCTTGTCGAAGCGCTCCGGGCGGTCGCCGGGGACGAACAGCATGGACCGCATCACGCGGCCTCCTTCGGCTGCTTCTTCATGAGCGCGATGCGCCTGCAGCTGGCGACTTCCTCGTCGCGCTGGTTGAACGCGCGATGCACGAACGTGACGACCCCGGTGTCGGGGCGGGACCTGCTGTCACGCAGCTCGAGCACGCTCGTCACGATGTGGAGCGTGTCGCCGATGAACACCGGCCGCGGAAAACGGACCTCGTCCCAGCCGAGATTGGCGATCGTCGTGCCGAGCGTCGTGTCGGCGACCGAGATGCCAACCATCAGGCTCAGCGTGAAACAACTGTTGACGATCCGAGTGCCGAACTCGGACGCCTTCATGTACTCCTCGTCGAGGTGCAGCGCCGCCGGGTTGTGCGTGAGCGTGCTGAAGATCAGGTTGTCGGCCTCGGTGACGGTCCGGCGCAGCACGTGGTCGAAGCGCTGTCCCACGCTGAACTGCTCGTAGTAAAGCCCGCCCATCGCCATGTTCGTCCCTCCTCCGGTCGGCGTCAGCTCAGGGTGTCGCCAGGAACAACTCGCGTCCGATCAGCATGCGGCGGATTTCGCTCGTGCCGGCGCCGATCTCGTAGAGCTTCGCGTCGCGCAGCAGTCGGCCGGTCGCGTAATCGTTGATGTAGCCGTTGCCGCCCAGTGACTGTATCGCCTCGAGTGCCATCCAGGTGGCCTTCTCCGCCGCGAGCAGGATGCAGCCGGCGGCGTCGACGCGCGTCGCACGGCCGGTGTCGCACGCGCGCGCCACCGCGTAGGTGTACGCGGCGCAGGAGTTGAGCGTGGTGTACATGTCGGCGAGCTTTCCCTGCATCAGCTGGAATTCGCCGATCGGCTGGCCGAACTGCTTGCGCTCGTGCACGTACGGCACGACGACGTCGAGACACGCCGCCATGATGCCGAGCGGCCCGCCGGCGAGCACCGCACGCTCATAGTCGAGGCCGCTCATCAGCACGTTGGCGCCGCGGCCCTCGCCGCCGAGGATGTTCTGCGCCGGCACCTCGCAGTCGCGGAACACTAGCTCGCACGTGTTCGAGCCGCGCATGCCCAGTTTGTCGAGCTTCTGCGCGGTCGAGAAGCCCTTCATTCCCTTCTCGATCAGGAACGCGGTGATGCCGCGCGGCCCGGCGTTGGCGTCGGTCTTGGCGTAGACGACGAGCACGTCCGCGTCCGGCCCATTCGTGATCCACATCTTGTTCCCGTTCAGCAGATAGCGATCGCCGCGCAACTCGGCGCGCAGGCGCATGCCCACCACGTCGGATCCCGCGCCCGGCTCCGACATCGCGAGGGCGCCGACGTGCTCGCCCGAGACGAGCTTCGGCAGGTACTGCTTCTTCTGCTCCGGGCTGCCGTTGCGTCGGATCTGGTTGACGCACAGGTTCGAGTGCGCGCCGTACGAAAGGCCGATCGAGCCCGACGCGCGGCTCAGCTCTTCGACCGCGATGATGTGCGCGAGATAGCCGAGCGCGGAGCCGCCGTATTCCTCTTCCACCGTGATGCCGAGCAGTCCGAGACTGCCCAGCTTGCGCCACAGCTCGGCGGGAAACTGGTTGCTCGCGTCGATCTCGGCGGCGCGCGGCGCGACTTCCTTGCGGGCGAAATCCTGCACGCTCGCGCGCAGCATCGCGATCGTCTCGCCGTGCTCGAACCTGAGGAAGGGAAGGTCCATTGGGGGCGGGGAGAGCGGGAGCCTATGTTACGTTAACGTAAACGTCAATTAGGTGCTGCGGCGCGCCGGGCGGCGCTCCGCCAGTCGCTTGCGGATGCGCTTTTCGAACACGCCGATTTCGGTGAGCTGCGACTCGAGGTCCGCGCGCTGCTGCTCGAGCGCGGTCTTGTGGCTCTCGAGCAGGGCGAGAAAGCGCTCGAGCTGCGGCCGGTCGTCGCGCCCCGGCTCGTACATGTCGATCAGCTCGCGGATCTCGGCAAGCGACAGCCCCAGGCGCTTGCCCCGCAACGTCAGCTTCAGCCGAGTGCGGTCGCGCTGCGCGTAGATGCGCCGCTGTCCCTCGCGGCGCGGTGCGAGCAGGCCGTGGTCCTCGTAGAAGCGGATCGTGCGCGGCGTGACGTC